>CANGMH010000136.1 GCA_947454005.1 Verrucomicrobiota bacterium | reverse complement strand
TGGATCGGTCGCAGCTTGCGGAAGATGGCATCGGACGTCGCCAGGTTCTCGGCGGCGGAGACCTCGAGCTGCGCCTCCATCCGTCGGCTGAGGAACCAGCTCGGGAGCACCACGAGCAACGCCATGATGCCGACGACCGGGACCAGCACCTTCGTCTGGAAGCCGGGCCGGAACCGGTGGAACAGGCGCCTCATCACGGGTCAGTATCTCGGCAGGTCGGTGATCCCGAGGACGAAGTCCATGCGGACCTCGCCGGTCACCGGGACGACGATCTCCCGGACCTGCGAAGGCATGCGCTCGTGCCAGGCCTTGATGCGGTAGGTGCCCGCCGGGACGTCCGCGATCGTGTAGCGCCCGCGGTCGTCGGCCACGGCGTAGTACGGGTTCTCCAGGACGAGGATGGTGCAGTTCATCGCCTTGTGGATCGAGCAGAAGACATCCACGCGGCCGGCCTTGTCGAAGGTGACGCGCTTCACCTCGGGATGCTTGTAGAGGCCGAGGTCGAACTGCTTGGCGTCGGAGATCGAGAAGACGTTGTGGAAGATCTCGTCGTTGTTCGGCCATTCGACGGTGGTGCCCGCCACTACCGGAAGCACGTGCGGCGAGAACACCGCGCCCTGTTGGTCCACCTTGCGCGAGGTGACCACCTGCACGGGTTTCGCCGGCACCGCGTTGGTGCCCGGCGGGCCTTCGAGATAGACCACGAAATCGCGCATCTTGGAGTAGTCGACGCGCTCGACGAACCGGTATTTCCGGCTCTCGTAGTTGCCGCCGGCGGCGCCCGCATCCGCGCCTTCCTTGCCCTGGGCGCGGACGGTGCCGGTGATCGTCCCTGCCTGCGCCACGGTCGCCAAGGCCGCCGCGGCGAGCGCGAAGATGGACGGGTGTCGCATATCAGAAAGCAAAGGCGGCGGTGACCGCGATCAGGTCTTCTGCGGTCCTGCGGACGCCGGAGACGGTGTGCCCCTGCTCCAAGGAGTACTCGACCTTGAAGACGAGCTGGTCGCTCCAGCGGTAGCCGACGCCGAGGCTGAGGAGCCAGAGGTCCTTCGTGAGCGCGGGGCTGAAAGCATAGGTGCCCACGGCGCCGTTGCCCGCGACCGGGAATCCTCGGTCGGCGAAGACCTGGCTCCATCGCGCCGCGGCGTAGAAGCCGCGATAGATCTTCTGCACGCCTTCCGCGTAGTAGTACCAGACCTCGCGACGGTTGTCGGCCGCCGGGTCGTTGTCGTCGTAGCGCAACACGCCGCCGGCGGTCTTGATCGTCGTGGTCGGCAGCTTCAGCTGCATGTCGCCTTCCAGCAGGTCGGCCTGGAAGACCGTGGTCTTGGCCGAACCGAGCGGCCGGACGAAACCCGGGCCGAGCCAGAGCTCCGACAACTGGTCCTGCTTGACGTCCAGCGCACCGGTGCGCATCGCGCTCGCGCTCAGGTGCAGCCAGCGGACCGGATCGATGCCGACCCGCGCGACCACGGCCTTGTCGGCGTCGGCGTCGCGCAGACCGCTGTGGCCGCCGTTCTGCACGGCGACCACGTACTGGAACCGGTCGATCGAACCGTAGAGCTCGACGCCTTCGTCCACGCCCCAGAGGTTCATCAGCGAATGCGAGATGAGCGGGTTGTGGATGGCGTGGCGGACCTGGTATTCCTCGCCGAACGGGATCTCGATCCGTCCGGCGCGGAGGTTGAGCTGACGGTCCTGGCCCCAGAGCTTCGAGACGTTCTCCACGTCCAGGTAGAGCTCGCCCGGACGCAGGTCCGTCTCCGCTTCTTCGCGCAGGTACAGATTCAGTTCGCTGAAGACGTAGACCTCGTCCCAGACGTTGGCCTCGATGAAGACCTTGGCCTCGTCGATCCGGAACTCGGAGTTCGGCGCCTGGCCGTTCGCGCCCGAGCGGAAGAACCCGACCTGCCCTTCGCCGCTGATCCGGACCTTGCCGGGTGCTGCCCCGTCGCGCGGAGGGGAGCCGGCGCCCGAGCCGCCGTCCTTCGCATCGGCCTCGGCGGATTCAAGGCGCGCGACCTTACGGCTGAGGCTCTCGATGAGGTCGGATTGCCGGCGCATCTGCTCCTGCAAGGCCTCGTTCTGCCGCTGCAACAGGCGGATCTGCTCCGCGGTCGCGGACTCCGCCACCGCGGGCCCGGCGGCCATGGAACGTGCCGCGAGCGCCAACGCGCCGAGACAGGCGACCGTCGTCCGGGTGAGTCGTTCCACGTCGGGGAGGTTGGGCATCACAAAATAGCAGACAAGCCTCGATTCGATGCCCGACCGACAAAAAACAGGGATGGCGACGGAGACGTGCGGGCGGAAGCGCGGGTCAGACGGCCGTCGTGGCATGTCCTCGCGGCATCTCCGTCGCGTTCTTCAGCCCTTTGCAGGCCTCGTTTTCCGCTCGAAATAGACCATCGTCGAGAGCAGGCAGAACACGCCGAAGCCGCACATGAACCAGGTGAAGCCCTGGAAGAACGCGAAGCGCGACATCGAGCCCGCCCCGAGGTCCTTGAAGATCTGCACGCCGACCGACCCGGTGTAGCCGATGGCGTCGGCGAGGTAGATGGCGAAGACCGCCGTGCCCGCGGCGCGCGTCGAAGCCATCAGCCGGTCGAACAGCACGGAGCCGTAGGGCACGTAGGTGAGGTAGGACCCGAGCCCGGTGAGGGTCATCCACCAGAACCCCGAGATCAGCTTCGCCTGCAGGAGGACGGTCGAAAAACCGAGCAGCGCCACGCCTCCGGCCATGATCCCCAGCGCGCAGAGCAGGCCGCGGCGGTTGTCCTTCACCAGGTTGAGCAGCGCGAGCACGCCCATGACGCCGAAGGTCACCAACGTCTCGGTCTGCGTGATGATCGCCTTGTTGGCTTTGTACGGATAGCCGAGGCCGTCGAAGATCTCGACCTGGTAGTTGTCCCGGAAATCGCGGTAGGCGGTGAGGAAGAAGTACGCGACGCAGAGCAGGGCCAGACCGAAGGCGAACTGCTTCATGAACGCGAGGCGGTCCGCGCCCTTCATCGGCTCGCGGCCGGCGCGCTCGGCGACATCGGTGACGCTCGGGCGCGGCAACTGGTCGAGCAGCCAGACCGACGCGAGGAAGACGGGAAGGAAGTGCGCCCCGACGATCGCCGGCATCCAGCCCTCGCTCACCTTGCCCATCGCGCCGCCGATCGCCGGCCCGACTACCGGCAGCAGCGACCACCAGTGCGCGACCGCGCCTTCCATCATGGCGCGGCCGAAATCCTTCACCACGCCGCTGGCGATGATGAACGACAGGCTCAACCCCGCGAGCAGGATCTCCGAGGTCCGGCGGCCTTCGAGGTACCAGACCACCAATCCCCAGACCATGCCGAGCGGGAACCCGTTGAGAAAGATGGCCACGACCTTCCAGTCGTCCGGCAGGATCCCGTACAACACGAGCGCGGCCTGGGCGCAGCCGATGAGCAGGAGGAGCAGCCGGGCGCGGCGCGCGGGCGTGACCTCGGAGCAGACCTTGATGCCCACGTATTTCGAGACCGCGTAGCCGAGGATCTGGCTGATGACGATGGCGGTCTTGAGCGCGATGTGCGTGCCGAGGAAGAACTGCCCCTCGAACTTCGCGGCGGCGAACGGCTTCCGGAACGCGTACATCGCGAAGTACGTCGAGAACGCCGCGACGATCGCGATGGCCACGAAGAGCGGGGCCGGCGCGCGCTCCAGCCAACGTGTGACACGGCCCGTGGCCGCCGGACTTGGATTGGGTTCCGTCATGGCGCCAGGAAGCACACCGCGTTTCGCTGTCCGGCAGCAAGCCGTCAGTCCGTCCGGCGTGACACAAGATCGTGACAACCCTCCGTCGGACCGCCCTTCGATCACGGTACGGCGGACAAGATCCACACCCTTTCTGCCCACGCGGTGCCGCTGGTCTTCTTGGGTTCAGCCCATCGGCGGAAGCATCGCCACGATCATGAAAAATCCGAGGTTCTCCATCATCTGGAGGCGCCTTGTGAAGTGATCCACGCGGACGGACGTGAGCCACCCCGGCACCGTCATGGGATCTCCTGGCGTCAGCGCAGATAGCAGGTGAACTGGATCCCGAGGTGCGGCGGCGCGGGCTTGATGGCGTCGACCTCGGTCTGGACGAGATGCAGGTCCGACGCACTTCCCGGAGACCCGCCGAAAGGCTCGATGACGACGGACACCCCGGCGTCCGAAGCGGTGGCGACGAACTTCCCCTGCCCGTCCACCCGGACGCCGTCCACCCCGCGCGGGAACCGGTACTCGACGCTTTGGTTGGTCAACTGCTCCGGCGCCCAAGGGGTCTTCACCCAGACTTCTTTTTCCATCGCTCCATCAGGCTCCCCGGGCTTTCCGATTAAAAGAACCATCTGCCCTGGTGCCCCCCCTTGCGAGGACCGCGGAATGTGACGGTCTCGTGTCCGGAAGATTGACTTTGTGCGACGGGATCTGAACCTCGGGACGTTGTCGGGGTCTCAGTCCGTAGTTTGCCGGCCGGAAAGCCGCCGCAAGTGACGGTGGAGGAACGGTCGGTGGTCCGGGTTCGCAACGATCCAAGCCATGACGAACAACAACGAGTCCATCACGGAGACTCTCCGTGATCCCAAACATCCCTTCCGCGCCGTCGCCGACCGGCCGAAGAAAGCCCAGAAACACCGCTACGAGCGCCGCAAGATCCGCGAGATCCTGAAGATCGCCGACTGGTCCGACGACGCTGTCGCCGCCTGACCCTTCGACGGTCCTATCGCCAAAGGCTTGCCCGACGGGCGGGCGGAGCGGAGAACAGGCCCATGCCGACCCGCGCCGCCCGCGTCCTGCTCGCTCTCGCCGCCGCCGTCACCGTCCACGCCGGCGATTGGCCCCGGTTCCTCGGCCCGAAGGGCGACTGCACCTCGGCCGAGACCAACCTGGTCGACACCATCCCCGCGACCGGATTGCCGGTCGTCTTCGATTCACCGGTCGGCACGGGATACGCCGCGCCGTCGGTGCGCGACGGCAAGCTGGTGCTCTTCCATCGGCTGGCCGACCTCGAGGTCGTGCAGGTGCTCGACGCCGCCACCGGCAAGCCGCTCTGGCGCCACGCCTACCCGACCCGCTACCAGGACCCCTACGGCTACAACAACGGTCCCCGCTGCGCGCCGGTCATCACCCGCGACCGCGTGTACACGTTCGGCGCCGAGGGCAAGCTCACCTGCCTCGATTTCGCCACCGGGGCCGAAGTGTGGCAGCGCGACACCGCGAAAGATTTCGAGATCCCCGAGGCCTTCTTCGGCGTCGGCAGCACGCCGCTGCTCGAAGGCGGCAGGCTCATCGTCATGGTCGGCGGACAACCCGACGCCGGCATGGTCGCGTTCGACCCGGCCACCGGGAAGACGCTCTGGCAATCCGTCGGCGAGAAGAACTGGTCGGGCCGGCCGAAGCTCGATTGGCCGGGCGAGCCGGCGGTGGATTGGCGCCGCTCCGACAAGCAGGCCAGCTACGCCTCGCCCGTCGCCGCGACGGTGAACGGTGAGCGCCTCGTCTTCGGCCTCATGCGCCAAGGCCTCGTCGCGCTCGATCCGGCGGACGGCTCGGTGAAGTTCTCCCGCTGGTTCCGCTCGCGCGCCGAGGATTCCGTCAACGCCTCCGATCCCGTGGTCGTGGGCGACCAGGTCCTCGTCTCCGGCGCCTACTATCGAGTCGGCTCCGTCCTCCTCCGGGTCGCGCCGGGGAACAAGAGCTTCAGCGAATCATGGAAGGGCCTCGGGCTGGAGATGCACTGGAGCACGCCGGTGCTCGTGGACGGGCACCTCTACGGCTTCAGCGGACGCAACGAGCCCGACGCCGTGCTGCGTTGCGTGGAGTTCGCCACCGGCACGGTGAAGTGGGAACGCGATGAACGCTGGGGCAAGCACAGCGCGGAGCAACCGGCGGTCTTCGGACGCGGATCGTTCCTCGTCGCCGACGGCAAGCTCTTCGCGCTCGGCGAAGGCGGCCTGGTCGGGATCTTCCGGCCGGACGCGGAGAGATGCCGCGAGGTGGGCCGCTGGCAGGTGCCCACCCTGAAGCATCCCTGCTGGGCCGGGCCCGTGCTCTCCGACGGCCGGCTCTATCTCCGCAGCGAAGACCGCTTGGTCTGCCTCCGCGTCTCGAAGTGACGGTGCCCGCGGTTCAGGCGGAGAAGTCCGCCGCGAGGCCGACGGGCGTCCATTCCGCGAGCTCGGCCTCGGCGGCGGTGAGTGCCTTGCGGGCCTTGTCCAAAGCGTAACGGCCCAGCACGAGGCGCAGCGGGGACCTGCCGGCCTTCACCATCTCCAGGATCGCCGCGGCGGCGCGGTCGGGATCGCCCGGTTGGCGTCCGTCCATCCGGCCGAGCAGCTGCGCGAACTTCCCGCTCGTCGCGTCGTAGTCGGCGATGTGTCCCGCGGCCCGCTCCAGCGAGCGCGCGACGAAGCGGGTCCGGAACGGTCCCGGCCGCACCAGCGTCACCTTGATGCCGAGCGGCGCGACCTCGGCGCGGACGCCTTCGCTCACGCCTTCCAGCCCGCACTTGGCTCCACCGTACACGCTGAAGCCCGGGTAGTTCGCGATCGCCGCCGCCGCGCTCACGTTGATGATGTGGCCCGACCGCTGCGACCGCATGACCGGAAGCACGGCCCGCATCACGTGCAGCGGACCGGCCAGGTTCACGGCGAAGTTCCGCTCGATCTGTGCGTCCGTGCATTCCTCGAGGGCGCCGACCAAGCCGTACCCGGCGTTGTTCACGGCGACATCGATCCGTCCCCAGACCGTCGCCGCCTCGGCGACCACGGCGCGGATCCGCGCCGTATCGACGACATCGAGCGCGAAGGCGCGGACCGCGTCCGGCGCCAAGGTCTCGAGATCTGCGATCGCGGCGACGTCCCTCGCGGTGGCGACGAGACGGTCGCCGCTCGCGACCACGCGTTCGGCGAGCGAACGACCGAAGCCGCTCGAACATCCGGTGACGAACCAGACCCGTTTTTGATCGCTCATGGGGAAATCTTCGCCCGAAAGCCGGGCCGTCCACCCGTCGCCCCGATCCACGGCATGTCAACCCGCCATGATGACGCGGGTGCGATCGATAGGTGCGATGCCTGGACCGCACAGCCGCGAAGCGCAGGACATCGTGAGCCGTGGGCATCCCCTCAAAGGCTTGCCGGAAGCCATCAAGCCGGCGTGATCGCAGCCCAAGGCGAAGGCCTGGATCGTCACCGACCCGGATTCGGCAGCGGGCCGCGACGCTGACCGGTCGCCATCGTGCTGCGGGAGCCACGGGGTGATCGATGCCCGGTGATCCCGCGCACAGCCGGGATCCTTCGCCGAAAAGCGGGACCCGATGCACAGACCTTTGCCGAGGCCTGGCGCTGGGCCCGGGAACCGGGGCCCTTTCTTCGCCTGACCTCTGGAGAAGCGGGGGGACACTCCACCAACTCCGTCGAGAGCCTCGATATGCCGCAGCGCGATACCGTCAGGACCGGCAGCCAGTTCCCCGGTGACCAAGTCGCTGCTCAGCTGCCCTGCCCTTCTCGTCCGGGATGGAGGAGATCGAAGAAGCGGGCGGCGGTTTGGTCCGCTCAGGCCTGCTCTTGGATCAGCTCGCGCCGGGCGCCGGTCAACAGGCGCTCGACGAAGGCCGTCGTGTAGGTGCCGCGGCGGAAATCCGGGTCCTGGAGGATGGCCTGCGAGAACGGGATGGTGGTCTTCACCCCCGTGATCATGTACTCGCCGAGCGCCCGGCTCATCTTGTCCATCGCGTCGGCGCGGTCCTTGCCGTAGGTGATCAGCTTGCCGATCATCGAATCGTAGTAGGGCGGGATGGTGTAGCCGGCGTAGGCGTGGGAATCCACGCGGACGCCGCGACCGCCGGGGGCATAGTACATCTCGATGCGGCCGGGGCTGGGGCGGAAGTCGTCGAACGGGTTCTCCGCGTTGATGCGGGCCTCGATGGAATGACCCTTGAACTGCACGTCGCCCTGGCTGATGGAGAGCTTCTCGCCGGAGGCGATGAGGATCTGCTGCTTCACGAGGTCCACGCCCGTCACCTCCTCGGTGATGGGATGCTCGACCTGGATGCGTTTGTTGACCTCGAGGAAGTAGAAGTTCCCCGCGTCGTCGGCGATGAACTCGACCGTGCCGGCGTTGGTGTAGCCGGCGACCTCGGCGATGCGGAGGGCGGCCTTGCCCATCTTCTTGCGGTGGTCTTTGAAGTCCTTGCGGTCGAACAGCGGCGAAGGCGTCTCCTCGATCAGCTTCTGGTTGCGGCGCTGGATGGAGCAATCGCGCTCGCCGAGGTGGATGATGTTGCCCTTGGTGTCGCCGAGGATCTGGAACTCGATGTGGTGCGGGTTCTCGATGAGCTTCTCGATGTAGACGCCGCTGTTGCCGAAGGCCTTCTCCGCCTCGGTCCGGGCCGCGTGGTAGCCTTTGACGAGCGAGATGTCGTTGTGGGCGGCCCGCATGCCGCGGCCGCCGCCGCCGGCGACCGCCTTGATCATGATGGGGTAGCCGATGCGTTTGGCGACCGACAGGGCCTCCTGCTCGGTCTCGACGAGGCCTTCGGAGCCCGGAGGCGTCGGAACGCCGGCCTTCTTGGCGAGGTTGCGGCTGCTCGATTTGTCGTGCAGCGCGTTCATCGCAGCGGAGCGGGGCCCGATGAAGCGGATGTTGCAGCTCTCGCAGACGTCGGCGAAGTGCGCGTTCTCGCTGAGGAACCCGTAGCCGGGGTGGATGGCGTCCACGTCGGCGATCTCCGCCGCGGAGATGATCCGGTCGATGCGGAGGTAGCTGTCCGTGCTCGGGCCCTCGCCGATGCAGATCGCCTCGTCGGCGACCTGGACGTGCATGGAGTTGGCGTCGGCCTTGGAGTAGACGGCCACCGTCTTGATATTGAGCTCGCGGCAGGCGCGGATGACGCGCATCGCGATCTCACCGCGGTTGGCGACCAGGATTTTCTCGAACATTGGGAAAGATGGGGGGCTGCCGGGCAGGAGGTCCGCGCCGGACGTGGGCGCGACCGGCGCGGACCTGTCCACGCCGGCGGCTGGATCGGTTCAGAGCGGGCGGATCTTGAAGAGCGGTTGGCCGAACTCGACCGGTTTGCCGTTCTCGACGAGCACCTCGGTGACCACGCCGCGCGCCTCTGCCTTGATCTCGTTCATGACCTTCATCGCCTCGATGATGCAGACGACGGTCTCGGGACCCACCTCGGTGCCGACCTCGGCGTACGGGGCGGCGTCCGGTGACGGGGTTCGGTAGAAGGTCCCGATCATCGGCGATTTGATCTCGGCGTCGTTGGCGGTGCTCGATACGGGGGCCGGCGCGGGGGCGGTGGAGGCCGACGGGCGCGACAACGGGGCGTAGGCGGTCAGTTCGGGGTCGTCCACCGGGGTAACCGCCGGACCGTGGGAGCCGCCGATGGGTCTCTTCAGCTTGATCTTGAAATCCTTCTCCTCCAGCTCGAACTCCGAGAGGGAGTTCTTCCGCATCAGATCGATGATTGATTTGATCTCTTTCAGGTCCACGTCGAATCCGGGTTGGGCCGCGTCAGGGGTTCACGGCGGTTAAAAAATGCGGTCGAAAAATGAAAAATGAGCAGATCCGCTGTGTTGGTCCTGCTCATCTCCAAGTCATACGCGGGCCGCACAGTAGGAATCGGCCCGAGAGCGGTCAAGCGCCTACTCAGTCCGAGATTTGGTGTCAACCGACGGTAAATTCGAGGTTTACCGCGGTTCGTTAATGCTAACGGCGGCTTCCAGTCCCAACAGATAGGACCGGGCTCCGAACCCGGAGATCTGGCCCCGGCAGACCGGCGCGATGAGCGAACGGTGCCGGAACTCTTCCCGGGCGTGGATGTTCGAGAGGTGGATCTCGATGGTCGGCACCTCGCACGCGGTGACGGCGTCCCGCAGGGCGACGCTGGTGTGCGTGTACGCGGCGGCATTCAACACGATCGCGTCGGCTTTGCCACGGGATTGTTGCAGCCAGGTGACGAGCTCGCCTTCGTGGTTGGTCTGGCGGAACTCGATCACGACCCCGAGGGCTTCCGCGCGCTGCCGGACCATCGCCTCGATGTCCGACAGGGTGGTGCGGCCGTAGATCTCGGGCTGGC
>CANGMH010000135.1 GCA_947454005.1 Verrucomicrobiota bacterium | reverse complement strand
CGGCCATTCCAAGATGGGCAAGGCGACGCTGTGGGCGGTCGCCCAGGACCGGCGCTTCGCGATGGCCGTCGCCGCCCAATCGGGCTGCGGCGGCGCCGCGCTGTGGAAGCGGGATTTCGGCGAGAACATGGAGAAGATGGTGACGCGCTTCCCGTACTGGCTCTGCCGGAACGCGTGGAAATTCTCCCGCAACGAGGACGACCTGCCCGTCGACCAGCACATGCTACTGGCCTGCATCGCGCCGCGTCCGCTCTACATCGCGAGCGGCTCCGAGGATCTTTGGGCCGATCCGCGCGGCGAATACCTCGGTGCCTACCACGCTTCCGAGGTGTACCGGCTGCTCGGCAAGAAGGGCCTGGATTCCGAGGCGTCGCCGGCCGTCGGCGAGGTCTTGGCCGGTGGGGACGTCGGCTATCACAACCGCGCCGGCGGTCATTCCGTCGAGCTGTACGATTGGCAGAAGTTCATCGAGTTCGCCGGACGGCACCTGAAGGCCAGGTGATGCGGCCCGTGCCGTGGAAGTCCGGCAAGAAGGATGACCGTTTCGCGGTGGTGGCAGCACCGGGGACGGAGCATCGGTCGGCGCGCCCGAGACCTCCGGGTCGGTGCATTTCTTATATCTGATCGGGGGTCCGATCGCCATCGTTGGATGGACTCATGGCCTCGCCCCGGCCCAGTATCCGCTGCCGCGATGGTCTCCATGAAGCAACTCCGCCGATTCCTCCTGCTGGTCATCGCGTGTTCGGCGGCCCTGCTCCACTTGGCGGCGGCCGATCCCGGGCCGCGTTTCGAGAACGAGATCCAGGCCTTCATCCAGGCCGACCGCGTGAAGCCTCCGCTCCGGGAGGGGATCCTCTTCGTCGGCAGCAGCATCTTCCGCGAGTGGACGAACGTGACCGAGATGATGGCCCCGTTGCCCGTGGTCAACCGGGCGTTCGGAGGGTCGCGCACCGACGACCAACTTGCACGCTTCGACCCGGTGGTCCTGCCGCACGCCCCCAGGATCATCGTCTATTATTGCGGCAGCAACGACATCAAGGAAGGCAGGGGACCCGATGCCGCGTTCTTGGATTTCAAGGTCTTCTCCGAGCGGGTCCGGCGGATCTGGCCGGCGACGAGGCTGCTCTTCGTGTCCAGCACGCGGTCGTTGGACCGCGTCGACAAATGGGACCGTGTCGACCACTACAACGGGCTCGTCCGCGCCTACTGCGCCGAGACACCGCTCCGCCGGTTCATCGACATCAACCGCGCGTTGATCGATGCCGACGGTTGTCCGCGGACCGACCTCTATCGCGCGGACAAGCTCCACTTCCATCCGGCCGCCTACGTCGCGTTCACCGCGTTGATCCGCCCGGTGCTCGCGGACGAATGGCGGAAGGCGGGCGCCGTGAAGGCGGTCCCCATCGAACCGGCGACCTCGGGCCCGGTCGCGCCCTGAAGACCGTCCAGGGTCTGGGCGGCCCCATGACCACGCTGCGTGTCGGTCGGGCCGGAATCTGCTCGCCGACGCCGCCGGCGCGACCGATCTTGCGGGTGTTCCTATGCTCGAGACGAGACACCAGAGATTGGCGAGCCGGGGCCGCTTCCTGCGGAGGATGGTCGCGACGGTCGCCATCGCCATGGCGACCGCCGGGGTGGCGCTGGCGATCGGGACGGCGGGCTACCATCACTTCGCCGGATTCGGTTGGGTGGACTCTCTGCTCAACGCCTCGATGATCCTCACCGGCATGGGGCCGGTCGGCACGTTGGCCACGACCCAGGCGAAGCTGTTCGCCTCCGCCTACGCGCTGTTCAGCGGGTTGGTCTTCCTCACGCTCATCCTCACGCTGCTGACCCCGGTCGTGCACCGCGTGCTGCACACCTTCCATCTGGACGAGGAAGACCTGAAGAAGCGGCGTTGAGGTCGAGAAGTCCTGCCCCAGGTCGAGGCGATGGCGGTGAATCCCGGCAAGATCCCTGCGTCCGATGGGGCGTCCACCTGCTTTGAACCTGTGAAAGCGTTCCATCGAATCCTTGTCTCCGTGGCGGTCGCGTCGGCGATGCGCGTGCCGATGGCGCTGGCCGAGAGCGAGGAGGCGTTCGAGCAGCCGCCGGTCTCGTATTCCGCCACCGCGCCGGACGATGCCATCACCCGCTTGGAACGACGGCTGGCGTCGGGCGAGGTGCGTCTGGTCGGAGACGACCGCGCGATCCTTCGGGAACTGCTGCGGACGCTCGGCGTCCCCGAGTCGAGCCAGATGCTGGTGTTCGCCAAGACGAGCTTCCAGGCGGGCATCATCCATCCGGGCAACCCCCGGGCGCTTTATTTCTCCGACGACTGCTATGTCGGGTGGGTGCCGGGCGGGCTGATGGAGGTGACCAGCATCGATCCGCAGCTCGGGCCGGTCTTCTACAGCTTCGATCCGCATGCGAAGCCCGAGGCGCGTCCGCGTTTCACGCGCGACCAGGATTGCTTGCGCTGCCACGGCGGGACGTTCGTGCGCGAGATCCCGGCGGTCTTCGTGCGGTCCATCCCCACCGACCGGTCCGGCCAGCCCATCTTCAGCCAAGGATCCACGGTCGTGGACGATTCGACGCCGGTCGCCGAGCGCTGGGGCGGCTGGTACGTGACCGGCATGCACGGCATGGCCCGGCACCGGGGGAACCTGTTCAGCCGCGAAGCCGAAGGACGGCTCGTGGTGGACCTCGACCATGGCGGCAACCGCAAGGACCTGCCCGCGGTCGCGGGCGGCTCCCGGTATCCGGCCCAGACCAGCGACATCGTCGCGCTCATGGTGTTCGAGCACCAATGCGCGATGCAGAACGCGCTCACCCGGGCGGCGTTCCAGTGCCGGCGGATGCTCCTGTACCAGCAGAACCTCCAGCGCGACCTGAAGGAGATCGTCACCGACGGCCCGACCTACGACAGCGCGCGCCGCGTGTTCGATTCCTGCGCGCAGGACGTCCTCGACCATCTCCTCCTCAAGGACGAGGCCCCGTTGCCCGAAGGCGGCATCTCCGGAAGCCCCGAGTTCGTGGAGGCCTACCGACGATCGGCTCCCCGGACGAAGGACGGGCGGTCGCTCAAGGACCTCGACCTGCGGCAGCGGCTCTTCCGGGTGCGCTGCAGCCCGCTCATCTATTCGCGGATGTTCCGGGAGCTTCCCAAGCATCTCGGCTCCCGGATCGACGCCCGGTTGCGGGCCGTCCTCGACGACCCGGCGAAAGAGCCCCGCTACGCCTACCTGACGGTCGGAGAACGCGCCGCCATCCGGAGCATCCTCTCGGAGACCTTGCCCGAGGTGCCGCGTCACTGAACCGGTCGCGGTCGAACGCCCGGGATCAGAGAACCTTGAGCACGACCACGGTGAGGTCGTCGGCCTGCGGCTCGGGATGGGTGAACTCGCGGGCGGCGCCGCAGATCCGCTCGAGGATCTCGCCGGCGGCGAGGTGGCGGTGCGCACGGAGGACCTCGAGCGCCCGGTCGAGGCCGAAGCATTCGCCGTCGGAACGCATGGCTTCATCGATGCCGTCGGTGACCAGCAGCAAGGTGTCGCCGGGCGCCAGAGCGACCTCGCCGCCCGGGACGAAAGGCGTCCCGCCTTGGCGTCCGAGTGGACGGCCGGTGCGACGGAGCACGGCCTTGACCGAGCCGTCGGCGGCGAGGACGTGGCCGGACGGATGCCCGGCGCTGGCGTGGACCAACGTGCGCCGGACCGGGTCGAGCCGCGCGAGCAGCACCGTGATGTAGCGTTCGGCGCCGAGGTCGTCGGCGAGCAGTTCCTGCGCGCGTGTCAGGACCTCGGCGGGATCGCTGTGCCGGCGGGCGAGCGGACGCAGATAGGCGCGCGCCTCGGCCATGAGCAGCGAAGGCCCGATCCCGTGGCCGCTCACGTCCGCGATGGCGATGCCCAGAGCGCCGTCGGGCATCGGCAACCAGTCGAAGTAGTCGCCGCCGGCGGCATCGGCCGGCCGGGAGACGCCGGCGAGCTCGAAGCCCGGCAGCTCCGGCGCGGTCTTGGGGAACAGGCGCTGCTGGATCTCCCGCGCGGCGGCGAACTCCTGCCGGCTCCGGCGCAGCTCGGCTTCGGCGCGGCGCCGCTCGGTCACGTCCCGGAAGAAGGCGACGACCCACAGCTGCTCGCCCATGCGCATCTCGGTGAACGCCACGTCCACCTCGACCGCGAGGCCGTCGTGCCGGCGCCCGGTCGTCTCGTCCGCCTTCGGTCCCTCGGCCGCGCGGGCCATGGCCCACCACGTCCCCGGCGGCAGACCGGCCGGTTGCAGCGCGTCCATCGTCTGCCCGGCGAGGACGTCGGGATCCCAGCCGAACACCGGCGCCACCGCGGGGTTGGCGAAGCGGATGACGCCGCCGAGGTCGATGAGCAGGACGGCGTCGGTCGAGTTCTCCCAGACGGACCGGTAGCGGAGCTCGCTCTCGCGGCGGGCGCGGCGGACCGCCGATTCGCGCAGTTCGCGCTGCACCGCGGGGACGAGCCGGCCGAGAGCGCCCTTCATGATGAAGTCGTGGGCGCCGGCCTTCATCGTCTCGATGGCGACGCCTTCCTCGATGCCGCCGGAGATGATGATGAACGGGACGTCGAGGCCGGTCTGCTGGACGATCCGCAACGCTTCCGGGGCGCTGAAGCCCGGCATCGTGTGGTCGCTCAGGATGAGGTCCCACGGTTCGTCCCGCAGGGCGGCGCCGAGCTCGGCCGCGCTGGCGACCCGTCGATGGACCACCTGCCATCCGCCCGCGCGGAGCAGGGTCGCCAAGGCGAAGGCGTCGGGCGCCGAGTCCTCGATGACCAAGAGGCGCAACGGTGGACGGGGCGGGGCCGGAGGTGCGACGGGGGCGGATTGCATCGAGATGCGATGGACCGGCGACGCGGCGCCGGACGGCGACCGCATCCGGACCGTTCAGGGCAGCAACGCATCCAGAACGCGGAAGAAACGATCCTCCGTCGGCGCCGGCAGCTCGAAAGTCAGGTTGGTCGTGGTGGTCACGTCGACCCACGGCGCGCTGAGCGAGGTCCTCGTCTGGATGCGGAACGGCCCGTAGCCGCCGCCCCAGTTGAGCACCAGGTTGGTGCCCTTGGCCGCGGGCGGCGCGTTGGTGAACGGTCCCGCCGCGCGAGGCACCTCGACGACCCGGAAGAAACCGTGGTCCGCGCCGTTCGTCGCCGCGAAGGACGACCGTTCGGTGACCCCGATATCGGTCCACTCGGTGTCGGCGATCCCGCGCGTCTGGAGACGGAACGGCGGCGTGCCTCCTTTCCAGGCCAGCTTCACCGCGCCGTCCGCGATCGAGGGCGGGACGGCGGCCAGCGGGCCGGGTTCGGCGACGACACGGGCGTAGAAGTCGGAGGGTCTCAGGAAGAGGCTCCGCAGCGCCCATGAGCGGGGATCCTTGATGTCATACTGCACCCAGAAATCGTCGTAGCTGCCGACGCGGTCGGCCAGGATGGCGCCTTCGTCGTCCACGAGCGGTGCGCCGACGGTCGGAGGGCCTGTCGTGACGAGGCCGCCTCCTTTCCTGAGCGGTCCGTGGAACTCGACGGCCCAGGTGAAGACGTCCGGCACGACGACATGGGGGACCGACAACGTCACCAAGCGGGCGCCGTTGTCGATCGCCAAGGGCTCGCTTTCCCAAAGGATCGACCCCGGCATCGGGGTCTCCTTGCCTCCGCCGAAGTAGTACTGGGGCCCGTCGAGGTCGAAGAAACGGACGACGGCCTCGACGTTCGCGCCTTCCGCGAAATCGCCGAAGTACTGGAAGGTGAAGGACGTCACCTCGCGCGCCGTTCCGGCGAGGGCGATCTCGTCGCCGTAGCGCGCCGGGCCGTAGTAGACCAAGAGCTTCTCGTCGGTGAAGGTCGTGTTGTCGAACACCACCTCTCCTCTCGCGGTCGCGCCGAAGGCGGCCGAAAACAGGATGGATATCGACAGCAGGAAAAGGCGGAGGGTGCGCATGGTCGATCGGTCGTTCGGGAACTCGTTCGTCCCCGGGCCGGACGCCGTCGGGAGCAGCCGCAGCTCAGAAGCGGGTTCCCGACAGCGACCCAGTGACGCAATCAGGTTGGCGATCCGCCTCCTGACGCGTCAAGTTGACGTTTGTCGACGAATGCATTCTGCCGTGGAGGCCGCGAGGCCGGACCGACGCTCCCTATGGATGATGCGCCGGCACGGCTGCTAACCGCGCACCGCCTCGGCGAGGCCGCGGACGAAGGCGCTGACCTGCGGCACGAGGTCGGGCGAATGTCCGAGAGCGGCGATGCGCGTGACCACGGCGCTGCCGACCACGATGGCCTCCGCGTGCCGGGCGACCTCCCGGGCCTGGGCGGCGTCGGAGATCCCGAAACCGACGGCGATGGGCAGCGGGCTGTGCGCGCGGATCTTGGCGGTCCTCTCGCCGATGGTGGAGCTGACCTTCGACTGCATCCCGGTCACGCCTTCGCGGCTGACGTAGTAGATGAATCCCCGTGCGCGGGGGGCGATCAGAGCGATCCGCTCATCCGGGGTCGTAGGCGCGATGAGATAGATCGGGCACAGACCGGCCTCGGCCATGAGCGCCTCGTAGTCATCGGATTCCTCGGGCGGAAGATCGAGGACCAGCAGACCGTCCACGCCCGCGGCGGCTGCTTGCCGGATGAACTCCGCGACGCCGACGCGGTGCAGCAGGTTGTGGTAGATGTAGAGGACCAGCGGGATCTGCGACTCGCGCCGGATCGCTTCGACCGTGGCGAGGACCTTCGGAGGCGTCGTGCCGCTCTCCAGGCCCCGCTGGGCCGCTAGCTGGTTCACGATCCCGTCGGCGAGCGGGTCGCTGAACGGCACGCCCAGCTCAAGCACATCCACGCCGGCGCGGTCGAAGGCGATCGCGAGCTGGCGGGTGGCCTCGAGGTCGGGGTCGCCGGCCCCGATATAGATGACGAGACCTTTGCTGCTCCGGGCACGGAGGTCGGCAAAGCGTTGGACGATGCGGTTCACGGGCGCGGAGGTTGCGGTCGCCGATGCTCGTGAGGCAAGCAGCGGCTCAAATCAGCGTTTTCCACATCGGGAAGGCCGTCACAGAAGGCAGCTCCGGCTTTCCGGATCGAGATCAGGACGCTCGCCTCCGTTCCGGGCGGTGTCCGTCTCCTTGGCTTCCCCGCGGGCGGGTTCCGACCCGCGCGGCTTCAGGCACGGCGTCCGTGGCGACGGCGTGCGACGGCCCAACCCGTGAGCGCGAGGCCGCTGAGCACGGCCCAGCTGCCCGGTTCCGGGACGGCGGTGAGGAACTGACCCGATTCGGAGGTCAGTGTCGCGCCGGCGCTCGTGGTCAGGTCGAACTGCAGCGTGTGGCCGAAATCCGCGGTGCTGGTGGTGTCCGCGAACACCGGGCCTCCGGTGCCTTGGGAAGGGTCGGTCGAGCCGCCGGTCGCCACCGATTGGCTGGCGTAGAAGTAGAAATTGCCGGCGGGCACCACCACCGACACGTCGAAGGCCTGGTGGACGGCTTTCGGCGCCTGGCCGTAGACGGCCGATTGGTCGAAGCTGATCCCGCCGAGATAACTCCGCTCGGTCGTGAAGAAACCGGGGTTCTCCTCGTCGCCCGGATGGAAGACGCTATGGGGCGCGGACCAGATGCCGATCTCCATGTGCGCCGTGGCGGTGGTCGGGTTCACCGCGAGCGCGACGCCGGTACCGAGGGCACTGGAGCCGGCGGTCCCGGTGCCGAGCGTTCCATCCCAGGTTCCGGTCAACCGCAACGTGGTGGTCGCCGACGCGGTCAGGTGGTCGGCCATCTCCGCCCGCGCGTAGGCCGTGCCGTAGGCCCCGTATCCGTCGTACGGCGCGGTCGGGAAGGCGGCCACGTAGGGGCCGGCGAGGATGTTCTCCGCGGAGGCGCGCAGGATGCCGTGCGCCAAGCTGGCCGAGGTGCTCGTGTTCCCGATGTAGGTCACCGAGACGTCGACCGTGCCGCCGCCCGTCTTCGGGACCGGATAGGACGTCGTGGTGACCAACGCGCTGGTGTCGCCGTAGCTTTCGGCGACCGATTGCGTCCCCGCGCCGACCTGGATCGCCGGGATGCCCGGACGGGTCGCCCAGTAGTCGGTCTTGCCGAAGCCCGGGTAGGAGTAGGTGCTCACGCCGGCGTCGAGCACGCTGGTGACGCGCGTCCCGGCGAAGTGGGCGCCGGTCGAGGGGTCGTCGAGATGGGCGGCGTCGAGCGAGAGCAGCGTCGCGTCGCGGTCGGCGAACACGCCGGTCGCCGTGTCGGCCAACGATGGCGTGAGGGCGAGCGCCGAGAGGAGGGCGGAGAACGGCGCCGTCGAGCGCCGGAGGGCGGAAGCAGGGTGGGGTCTCATCGGTATCGGTTCGCTCCGGCGGCGCGGATCTTTTCAAAAATCTTTTTGCCGGACGTCCCGCCTGCTACGCCGGGCGTTGCCGATGGAACTGCGTGAATTCGCCGAGCAGGTGCTCTTCGCCACGAGCCTGGAGGAGAAGCTCCTGGGCCCGGCGGTCGTCACCGACGACCGGCCCGGTCCGGCGATCGCTTCGCCCGACATGCCGGGGCGTCCGTCGGAGCTCCGTTTCAAGCCGCAGGGCGCGGGCAAGGCGGAGTTCCCCGGGACCCGCCGGTTGGAGGTCCCCGAGGAGCGCGGACGGCTGCTGCATTTCTTCGCCAACCACGAGCTGCTCGCCACGGAGCTGATGGCCTTGGTGCTGCTGCGCTTCCCCGAGGCGCCGCCTGCCTTCCGCCAAGGCGTGCTGCGGACCTTGCGCGACGAGCAGGAGCACACCCGTCTCTATCTCGCGCGGATGGCGGAGTGCGGCATCGCGTTCGGCGAGCTGCCGGTCAGCGGATACTTCTGGCGGAGCCTCGCGCCGATGGCCTGCCCGATGGATTTCGTCGCCGGGCTCAGCCTGACCTTCGAGCAGGCGAACCTCGATTTCGCCGGGCATTTCGCGCGCGGGTTCGCCGCGGTCGGCGACACGGCCACGGCGGCGCTGCTGGATCGGATCCATCGCGATGAGATCGCCCATGTCGCGCACGGCCTCAAATGGTTCCGTCGGTGGAAGGACCCGGGCGAGGACGATTGGGACGCCTTCTGCCGGGTGCTGAGGTTCCCGCTGTCGCCGCAGCGGGCGAAGGGCTCCGTGTTCGACGTCGCGGGTCGACGCGCCGCCGGGCTCGATCCGGCGTTCATCGCCCGGTTGGACGTGTATTCGGCATCGAAGGGCCGCACACCCCACGTCTCGGTGTTCAACCCCTTCGCGGAGGCGTCGATCGTCCACGGCAAGACGTTCGTGCCGGTCGCGGCGCAGGCGATGTTGGCCCGGGACCTGGCGAACCTGCCGCAGTTCCTCGGCCGGCAGGACGACGTGGTGCTCGTCCCGCGGCGTCCGTCGGTCGCGTTCCTTGCCGGATTGAAACGGGCCGGTTTCCCGTTGCCGGAATTCGTCGAGGTCGGCCGGACCGCGGCCGATGCCGCGGCCGGCATCGCCTCGCTCAAAGACCGCAAGCTCGGTGGATTGCGCCCGTGGGCGTGGGCTCCGGACAGCGTCGACCTGCTCGGACCGCTCTTCGGCCAGGTGACCGGCGAGAAGCGGACCGCGTCCGATCGTTTCGGCGCCGGCATCGCCCAGCTCTACTCCAAGGCCTGGAGCGCGGCGTTCCTTCGGCGGGTATTGGCGGCGTCCCCCGCACCGTGGCTGATCGGGGAAGACGACGTCGGCATGGCCGTGGATTCGCTCCCGCAGGCGCTCGCGGCCGTCGAGGCGATCCGCGCGCGGGGACATCACCGGGTCGTCGTGAAAGAGGCCCTCGGATCGGCGGGCAGCAACGCGGTCCGGCTGTGGGAACCTTCGCTGCTCGACGCGCAGGTCCGCTGGATGGCGGACATCCTGGAGAAGGGCCGCCAGCTGGTGGTCGAGCCTTGGTTGGAGCGCGTGGTGGATTTCTCGGTCCAGCTGGAGATGGACGACGACGGCTTGAGGATCGTCGGCCACACCGGCCTGGTGAACGACCTCCGCGGCCAGTTCCAAGCCAACCGTGCGGACCCCGACCACGCGCGGCGCCTGCCGTCCGCGGTGACCGATCTTTTCCGCGGCGACCGGGACGCGGCCGCGCGATT
>CANGMH010000134.1 GCA_947454005.1 Verrucomicrobiota bacterium | reverse complement strand
GACCGTTGCTCCCCGACCGCCTCAGCCTCCCACGCCGCCGTGGCCCCGGGGTTGGTCCCCACGATCGGCAAACGCTGACGCCCCGCGGTGAACAGCGGGGCCACTCCTGATGCGCGGGTCTGATCTCCGATCACCAGCGGAACCACAAGGTTCGTCTTGCCCGGGACGCATTCGGTCTCGCATTCAAGCCATGACACCAGCGCCTTGAGCTCCAACGGACCTTTCGTCACACCGGCGCCGACCGTGAGCGGCACCAAGAGCAGGACCGTCCCGTTGAAGACATGCGTGTCTCCGGCTGGATCAGCGTGTTTCTCAGGCACCGGCCATGCG
This sequence comes from Verrucomicrobiota bacterium, assembly GCA_947454005.1. Classification (GTDB taxonomy): domain Bacteria; phylum Verrucomicrobiota; class Verrucomicrobiia; order Limisphaerales; family UBA9464; genus CAIVQB01. The sequence continues at coordinate 9,796 of CANGMH010000134.1, read as the reverse complement.
ATTTCTCCTGCGGTGATGCCGGAGGGAAGCGTCCACTCGACCTTCGTCCGCGTCCCGGGACCGCCAGGTTCGCTTGGATTCCTCCAGTAGGTGTGCCAACCGGCCGGCATCCGCAACTCCACGCCAGCCGTCACGGCCTGCCCTGGTTGCACGGTGTCGTGGTCAAGGAGAAGGCGGGCTTGGGTCCTCGCTTGCCCCAAAGCAATCCACGGCACGATCAGGAGCAAGCCAGCGACGGATCGGAGTGTTCTCGTTAGCAAAGCGTCCATATTTCCACGGTAGCCGTTTTGGCCGGTGAGTCCAACCAACCTCCGATTCCTTACGCTAAAAAGCAAACAGGCGCAGCGGAAGCTGCGCCTGTTTGTGGTATCAAATCAACTGACCCGTCGTTACTTGCGGAAACGGCGATAACCAGCGAACGCCAGCCAGCCGAATCCAGCCACGCCCGCCAGCGCATAGGTTCCCGGCTCCGGAACAGCATTCACGGAGGCCGTAAAATTCGCCTTGATCGGACCAAGGTTGTTCAACTGCCAAGTGCCGGACTCCTTGGACCAGTAATCGTTCAAGCTCGAGCCAGCCGTCGGCTCGGCGTTCGGCGCGAGAAGACCGGCCACATTCGCCCCGCCGGCACCCAGAAATTGGAGGGTGTAGGTGAAGGTCGTGGCGATCTTCGGTTGATTGAAGGCGATGTTGACGATCGCACCACCCAACTTGATGTCGATGGGGGCACTCTGGTACTCCAAAGTTTTCGGAGAACCAGCAGGACCGTCATTATCGTAAAAACGAACCGTCAACCCGCCAGGGAGACTGTAGTTCGAGTAGTATTCGACAGAAAAACTCGTCAACTTACGGGTACCCGCGGGACCATACAGGGAAATCTGGTCACCGAACTCAGCAGAATCCGCGGATACAACCTGCGCGTCGACCGAGTGGACGACATCGTAAGCATTGCCTGCAGCATACGCCGAGCCGCACGCCATGACCGAAAGCGCACCGAGGACAGCGATGTTGGAAGTAAATTTCATTTTCCTATCGGAATTTAGGGTTTCAGCACTCAACCGAGGCCCTTACCGGGCGTAAACTTGGGCTTATTAGGCGAGGTCGCCAGCGTCGGGTCAAGGCATAAATTGTGTTTGGTTGGTTTCAATCCGAATTACGGAAGTATCCAACTTGGATTTGTGGGACGACACGGGAAGCATTCCGCGAACTTCATCCGCCTTGACGCCGGGTCCGCCGCCGATGAGCAAGTCCATATCGACTGTGTCAACCTGCGCAACCCGGCGTCCAAGTCCGAGGGACACTTGGAAAACCGTTCGGCGCCCGACTTCCGCCCGAACGGAGCCGTCGCCGATCCTGCGGTGGAACTCGCGAGACGGCGATCGTCGCCAGGGAGCCCTACGAAGCGGTCCTAGGTACACCGGGCACTCGGCATCGTACCCTCCGCAAGACATCCACTCGTTGATCATCAACGATGACTGCGCCGTCCAGATGAAACGGAGACAGGTCGAGGAAGGTCGCGCGCAACCGCCGGCAGGACAGGGACATGCCCACGAACGATTCGGACCACGGATCCAGCACCCTGAGCCAGGAACCCGACGACATCGCCTAATTTGCTCCAGCTTGTTCGGGATTCCCTTCACCGCGGCGACGCAGGAACGGGGCGCTTTGCACGACGGCGCGGACCAAGGCGCTGAACTTGAAGCCGTCCTTCTCCATGGAACCCACGATGCGCTCCACCGCGGGCTTGTCGTAGTACTCCAGACCACGCCCCAGCGAGTAGGTGAGCATCTTCTCGGAGATGCAGCGCAGGAAATCGGGGCGTTTCGCGGTGGCCAGCACTTGGTTGAGCTGGCGGTGGTCGGTGAACTTCTCGCCCGTGGCCAATTCGCCAGAGGATTCGACCGGATCGGCACCGTCCCGATCGCGATAGGCGCCGACTCCGTCGAAATGCTCGAAAGCGAAACCGATCGGGTCCATGCGCGCGTGGCAACTGGCACACATCGCGTTGTCGCGGTGCTTCTCCATGCGCTGGCGGAGCGTGCCGGTGAGCTTCTCGCCGGCCTCGAGCGGCGGGACATCGGGCGGCGGCGGCGGCGGCGGCGTTGCGAGCAGGTTCTCGAGAACCCACTTGCCGCGCTTCACCGGCGACGTGCGAGTGGGGTTGGAGGTGATCGTGAGGATGCTGCCCTGCGTGAGAAGTCCCTGCCGGGGCGTGCCGGCGAGCGAGACCTTGCGGAAGTCGTCACCGGTGACACCGGGCAGCCCGTAGTGCTTGGCGAGCCGTTCGTTCACGAACGTGTAGTCCGCGACGAGAAAATCCGTGACCGGACGGTCCTCCGACAGGATGTGGGCGAAGAACTGCTCGGTCTCCGTGCGCATGTCGCCGCGCAGTTCTTCCGTGAAACCGGGGAACTTGTCGCGGTCCGGATCGATCCCGGCGAGCCGGCGGAGCTGCAACCATTGGCCGGCGAAGTTCTCGGTGAGCGCGCGGGCCTTCGGATCGCGCAACATACGCCGGAGCTGGGCATCGAGCTGCTTGCGGAGCTTGCCGGCGTCGGCGAGCGCCGAAAGCTCGCTGTCGGGCATCGTGCTCCACAAGAAGTAGGACAGCCGGGAAGCGAGCGAGTGCTCGTCGATGTCGCGGACGACCGAGGGGTTGTCCGGATCGGTCTGGAGCTCCCCGCGGAACAGGAAGTGCGGCGACACGAGCACAGCGACGAGGGCGTGCTTCACGCCGGCCTCGAAGTTGTCCCCGTTGGCGCGGGCCTCCTGATAAAGCCTCATCAGCCGGTCGGTCTCGCCCGAGGAGACGGGCCGACGCCAAGCTTTGCGGGTGAATCGGCCGACCAGCTCGCGGGCGACCGCCGCGTCGTTCTTGCCGCCATGTTCCTTGGTGAAGATCCGTTTGTGCGTCTCGGGCAGCACGGCCTCGTCGCCGAGCGGCCCGGCGACCTCGATGTGCAGGCAGTAGAAGTTCCGGTCCTCGATGACCTGCTCCTTCTTGGGCGGCTTGCCCTCGCGCGGCGTCTCGACGGTCTTGACGTTGTAGAAGTCGTTGAGGAAGGCGACCGAGACGCGTTGACGTCCAGTGACGGCGACCTCCACCTCGGCGGCGTAGACGGCCGGTTCACGGACCTTGGCCTTCACGTCGAACTGCTGGACGTCCTTGCCGCCGAGCCTCAACGCCATGCGGACCGGCTCGTCGCCGGCCTTGTCCTCGTAGGCCTTCGCGCGGAGCGCGTAGCGGCCCGGGCGCGGGAAGTTCGCCTCGACCGAGAGCTCGCCGTTCGACGAGAGCCCGCGGACGGGTCCGATATCGGCGCCGCCCTCCATCTGCTGCGGACCGAAGCGTTTTTCCGGCGCGGGACGCGGGCCGGTGACGATCGCTTCGTCCATGATGCGTTCGGCGGCCTTCAGGTATTTCTCGAACAACACCGGCGGGAGCGAGAGCACGTCGCCGATGTTGTCGAAGCCGTAGCCGACGTCGTCCTGCGGGAAATCTTCGGCCGGCTTGAAGTCGACGCCCACGAGGTCGCGGATGGTGTTGTCGTACTCGACGCGGTTCAGCCGGCGCAGAGTCACGCGGCCGGGATCCGGGTTCGCCGGATCGACCGGGAAAAGCGTCTTGCCGATCCACGCGACCAACGACTCGCGCTCGGTGAGCGTCGGCTGCGTCTTCTTCTTGGGGGGCATCTCGCCGGACTCGACGTTGTGGAGCACGTGCTCCCAGGCCCGGCGGTCCTTGAGCACGGAGTTGAGATCGGTGAAGGCGTCGAGCGAGAAGCCGCCCTTGGTGGCACCGTCCCCGTGACAATCCCAGCAATAGCGGTTCAGCAGCGGCAGGACCTCTTTGTGGAACTGCGCCTCCGATTTGGCGAGATCGGCCTTGGGACGCTTGAGCGACGACGTCCCGTCCCCCTGTCGGCGGACGGATGCGAGGCCGACGCTGGCGGCGGCGGCCACCAGGAGCAGCGAAAGGACGAGGATCTTGCGGCGCATGTCAGGGCATCGACGCGATCGGCGCGCCAAGTATTGCATCGAATCTCCGGAACGCCTGCCGGCAAGTCAACCGGAGCTGCCGAGAAGGACAGGACCAGCCCCTCTACCGCCCCGCCCCACAGCGCTCCCGCGCGGTCACCGTGCTTGCCATGGAGGCATTCCGGCGCAACCTCTCGCCGTGACCGCCATGCCTCGTCGCCGATTCCTCGCCAGCGCCGCCACCGCCTTGGTCGGTGGACGCCTCGTCAACCGCGCCCTCGGCGCGCCGCTGCTCCCGATGGCCGAACTCAACGCGGGCGCGCCGTTGATCGTCTCCACCTGGCCCTTCGGCAAACCCGCCAACGAGAAGGCGCTCTCGGTGCTCGAAGCCGGCGGCACCGGTCTCGACGCCATCGAGCAAGGCATCCACGTCACCGAATCCGACCTCTCCAATCCGAGCGTCGGTCTCGGCGGCATCCCGAACGCCGACGGCATCGTGCAGCTCGATTCGTGCATCATGAGCGGACCGGGCCACCGCGCCGGGAGCGTCGCCGCGGTCTCCGGCTTCCGGCATCCGATCTCCATCGCCCGGGCCGTGATGGAGAAGACCATCCACGTGATGCTCGTGGGCGAGGGCGCGGAGAAGTTCGCGGCCGCGCACGGCTTCGAGCGCGGCCCCAAGGTGACCGACGGCCAACGTGCGGCCTGGAAGCGATGGAAGGCGGCGAAGGCCAAGGAGGCCGCCGCGGCCGCCGATTCCAAGAAGCGTCCGGCCAAGAACCACGACACCATCGCCATGGTGATGCTCGGCCGTGGCGGCGACATCTTCGGCGGCTGCTCCACCAGCGGTTGGGGCTACAAGGTCCCCGGCCGCGTCGGCGATTCGCCCATCATCGGCGGCGGGCTCTACGTGGACAACGAGGTCGGCGCCGCGGGCGCGACCGGCATCGGCGAGAACGTCATGCGCTACTGCGGATCGTTCCTCGTGGTCGAGCTGATGCGCCAAGGGCTCCATCCGCAGGAGGCCTGCATCGAGACCATCCGCCGAATCGCCAAGCTCGACCCGAAAGGCTTCGACCTCTCGATCAACTTCATCGCGCTCGACAAACGCGGCCGGTTCGGCGCGGCGGGGACCGGGACCGGCTTCGAGTATTCCGTGACCTGCGGCGCGTTCAGCAAGGTGGTCCAGAGCCCTGGCCTGACCAGCGCCGACATCGGTCCGCTCGGCGGGAACCGGAAGTGACACCAAGGGTGGAGGCCGGTCCAAGAAAGCTCGAGGCCGGCCGAGACACCGCGCTCTCGCCTCGAAGAGCGGCCACAACGCCCTGAGGTCCATCCTTCGGCTCTCTTCATCCACCCTTTCCCGTGCGCACCGCCATCCATTGGTTCCGCCGCGACCTGCGCGTCTCCGACAACACGGCACTCCACGAAGCCGAATCGCGGGCCGAGCACTTGGTGCCGGTCTTCATCCTGGAGGATGCGCTGCGCACCGGACCGGATGTCGGCGCGGCCCGGTTGGCCTTCCTGCTCCAGTCGGTGGAGGTGCTGCGGAAGAACCTCGCGCACCTCGGCCACCAACTGGTGGTGCGCAGCGGCCGCTCCGTGGAGGTCCTGCCCCGGCTGGCCGCCGAGGTTCGCGCCGAGGCGGTGTTCGCCAACAAGCGATATGAGCCCTATGCGCAGGCACGCGACCGGAAGGTAGCGGAGGCGCTTTATGCCCGGGGCGTCGGCTTCGAGCTCTCGAAAGATGCCGTGGCCTGGGAAGAACGAGAGATCCTCACGCAAGCCGGCAATCCGTTCACCGTCTTCACGCCATATTCCAAGGTGTGGCGGTCCCGACCGCAACCGACGCCGGTGCCGCGGTTGCGGCAGGCCAAGGCGCCGTCACCGGAAGTCCCTTCCGATCCGCTCGTCCTCGACCCCGCGGCGTGGGGACATCCGCTCCGCCAGCCGCTGCCCGCCGCGGGCGAACGCGCCTCGCTCGACCTGCTGGAGCGGTTCTTGGACGGACCGGTCTTCCGCTACGACACCGCGCGCGACCTGCCGGCGGAGGACGGCACCTCGACGCTCTCGCCCCATCTGCGCGTCGGCAGCATCGGTATCCGCACCATCCTCGCGAAGCTCCGGGCGGTCCGGGAGAAAGCCGATGCCCGCGGACAGCGCGGCTGCGACGTGTGGCAGACGGAGCTGATCTGGCGCGAGTTCTACCAGCAGGTGCTGCACAATTTCCCTCACGTGCTCAAAGGCGCCTTCCGCCCGGAATACGACGCCATCCGCTGGTCGGACGACGAAGGCCACTTCCACGCCTGGTGCGCGGGACGGACCGGTTACCCGATCGTGGACGCGGCGATGCGCTGTCTCGCCGCGACCGGCACGATGCCGAACCGCGCGCGGATGATCGTGGCGATGTTCCTGACCAAGGACCTGATGATCTCGTGGCAGCGCGGCGAACGCTGGTTCATGCAGCAGCTCCTCGACGGCGACCTCGCGGCGAACAACGGTGGCTGGCAATGGAGCGCCGGCACCGGCACCGACGCCGCGCCGTACTTCCGCATCTTCAACCCCGTGACCCAGGGGGAGAAGTGCGACCCGACCGGTGCGTTCGTCCGCCGCTGGGTCCCCGAGCTCGCGGACCTGCCCGACGCGACGATCCATCAGCCGTGGGAAGAACCTTTCTTCAGCCCGGCCCGCTCCGGCTATCCCGACCGCATCGTCATCCACGCCGAACAGCGGCCAAAGTGCCTCGCGATGTTCAAAGCCGTGAAAGGCGGACCCGACGCCTGACCGGCCGACGATCCCTCCGGCCAACCGGAGCCGGACGCGTGCTGGACTTCTTCCGCCCGCTCCGACTGACTCGCGGAAGCCCCATGAAAAGACCGCTCCGCGCCGGTGCCTTCACGCTCATCGAGCTGTTGGTCGTCATCGCCATCATCGCCATCCTGGCCGGGATGCTCCTGCCTGCGCTGGCGAAGGCGAAGTTCCGCGCCAAGGTCACCAACTGCACCTCCAACTATCGCCAGTGGGGATTGGCCTCGAACCTCTACGCCAACGAGGACCCGAAGGGCCGCCTGCCGGCCTTCAAGATGCCGCGCACCGGCCTCAACCCGTGGGACGTCTCCATCGACATGGCGCCGGGGCTCGAGCGCTTCGGGCTCACCGTGGCGATGTGGCATTGCCCGGTCCGGCCGGGCGAGTTCCAGGACGCCAACGATTGGTTCCGCAAGAACAAGAAGCGCGACCTCGCCACCATCACCGACCTCAACGAGTACTTCCGCCGGCAGTTCGTGAACTTCGCCATCATCCGCCACTGCTGGTGGGTGCCGCGCCCGCTCGACGACAACGGCGAGCTCTTCCCCACCGCGAAGACCGCGGGCACGTCGGTCCGCGAGCCGGCCGGCTGGCCCACGCGGCTGGAGGATCCGGTGCCGGCGACCCAGCCCATCATCTCCGACCTCTGCCTCGCGGAGGGCCACCAGCAGACGAACACGCTCAAAGCCGTCGCCGGCCATTCGTACGGGAAATACGTGGTGAACGTGAACTGCGCCTTCGCCGACGGCCACGTCGAGACCCACAACCGCGCGACCGTGAAGTGGCAGCACTCCGGCAACTGGACGACCTACTACTGATCGGGTCAGCGGCAGCAGGACAAGCCCGGACACCACGTCGGCGTCAGCCACCGGGTCCGCGCGGGCCGGAGAGGACCGCGCTCCGCCGCTTGCCGCTGTCCGCCGCGACGTGCTTCACTGGGCGTCCCGCGCCGGTCGGGCGGACCCACCGGTCCGCCGGGCCGGTCGCAACTAGCCCTCCCGGGCGGACACGCACATGGAAGACACGAACTCACTGATCGAACAGCGCCGGACCAAGCTCGCCGCCCTCGCGGCGAAGGGCATCAACCCCTTCATGAACAAGGTCAGCCTCAAGGAGCTGACCGGCTGCGGCGATGCGCGCGCGAAGTTCGAGCGCGGCGAGCTGGCCGAGGACGCCCCCGTGGCCATCGCCGGCCGCATCTCCGCCCACCGCGACATGGGCAAGAGCCAGTTCATCGACCTCAAGGACGTGACCGGCCGCGTCCAGGTCTATGCCCAGAAGGGCGCGCTCGGCGACGAGCCGTTCGAGATCTTCAAGCACCTGGACCTCGCGGACTTCATCGGCGTGAAGGGCACGATGTTCCGCACCCGCGCCGGCGAGATCAGCGTGAAGGCCGAGAGCTTCACCGTGCTCGCCAAGGCGCTGCGCCCGCCGCCCGACAAGTGGGACGGCCTCGCCGACACCGAGGTCCGCTATCGCCAGCGCTACCTCGACCTCATCGCCAACGACGAGGTGAAGCAGACCTTCCTGAAGCGGTCCGCCATCATCCGCGAGATCCGCGCGTTCTTCCACGAGCGCGGTTACGTGGAGGTGGAGACGCCGATGATGCAGGCCATCCCCGGCGGCGCGGCCGCGGCGCCCTTCAAGACCTTCCACAACGCGCTCGGCTGCGAGTTCTTCCTGCGCATCGCGCTGGAGCTCTATCTTAAGCGCCTGCTCGTGGGCGGCGTGGACAAGGTGTTCGAGATCGGCCGCAACTTCCGCAACGAGGGCCTGTCGCGGAAGCACAACCCCGAGTTCACCATGCTCGAGGCCTACGAGGCCTACGGCGACTACGAGACGATGATGGAGACGGTGGAAAGCCTCGTGAAACGGGTCGCCCAGAACGTGCTCGGGACGCTGGTCGTCACCCGCGAGAACAAATCGGGGACCGCGGTCACCATCGACCTCACGACATGGCGCCGGGTCCGTTACAAAGACCTCGTGCGCGAGAAGGCCGGTGCCGACTGGTTCGACATCGCTCCCGCCGAGCGCCGCCGTCGCGCCATCGAGGACCTCAAGCTGGCCGGCGACATCGCCGACGGCTACGAGGACTTCGAGGTCACCGGCGCGGTGTTCGAGAAGCTCGTCGAACCGACGCTCATCCAGCCGACGTTCGTCACCCATCTGCCCAAGGAACTGGTGCCGCTCGCCAAGCTCTCGCCCGACGACCCGACGACGGTCGAGGTCTTCGAGTGCTGCATCAACGGCCAGGAGATCTCACCCGGCTACAGCGAGCAGAACGATCCCATCGCCCAGCGCGAGACGCTCGAACACCAGGCCGGCGGCGAGCAGCAGAAGCTCGACGAGGATTTCCTCACCGCGCTGGAGCACGGCATGCCCCCGGCCGGAGGCATCGGCATCGGCATCGACCGCCTGTGCATGATGCTGCTCGGCCAGGAGAGCATCCGCGACGTGATCCTCTTCCCGCAGCTCAAACCGAAGGCGTGAGCCGATCGTCCGTCGCTCGAACGGACCTTGCCCTCTCGACGACAAGGTCCGCAGGTCTCGCAAGCCGGAGGCTTGCCAGCCATTAGCCGGGGGTTGCGCGAGTCCGCGAGCGACACCCCCGGAGAACGGTCGCCAAGCGCCTCGACCCCGTGAGGGGTCGCACCCACCGCTGGAACACGCTTCTGGCACCCCTGCCGGGGTGCGGGTTTTTTGCGCTGCCGACCGGGGGTATCGCTGGCGCTCAACCCCCGGCCAATGGCCGGCAACCTTCCAGGTTGCTCCGATCCCAACGGCAGAAGAATCCATCCGCGACGTGATCCTCTTCCCGCAGCGCAAGCCGAAGGCGTGACCGGATCGTCCGTCGCTCCAACGGACCTTGCCGTCTCGACGACAAGGTCCGCAGGTCTCGCAAGCCGGAGGCTTGCCAGCCATTAGCCGGGGGTTGCGCGAGTCCGCGAGCGACACCCCCGGAGAACGGTCGCCAAGCGCCTCGACCCCGTGAGGGGTCGCACCCACCGCT
>CANGMH010000133.1 GCA_947454005.1 Verrucomicrobiota bacterium | reverse complement strand
GGTCTTCTCGGTGAACGTCGGCGACCTCGACGGCGACGGTTTCGAGGACGTCTTCTGCAGCCAGAACCGGTTCGGCACGATGTCGGACATCTCGCGCGACGACGACGGCCGCGGCCTCTGGCTGCGCGGCAACGGAGACGGGAGCTTCACCGCCGTCGACGCATCGGTCTCCGGGATCCTCGTGCCCGGCGAACAACGCGGTGCCGCGCTCGCCGACTTCGACCACGACGGCCGGACCGACATCGCCGTCTCGCAGAACAATTCGCGGACCAAGCTCTACGCGAACCGCGGCGCGAAGCCCGGTCTCCGCGTCGTGCTCCAGGGCCCGGCCGCCAATCCCCACGCGGTGGGCGCATCGCTCCGACTCGTCCACGCCGACGGGCACGATGGCCCGCGCCGCGTCGTGACGTCCGGCACGGGGTTCGCCTCGCAAGATTCCGCGACACAGGTCCTCGGCCGCCGAGGTCCCGCCACCGGCATCCGGATCCGGTGGCCGGACGGGCGCGACCAGGTCGTCTCCCTTTCCGCGGACCAACCCGAAGTCCGCGTCCGACCCGTTCCATGAGATCCAACTGCCCGCCCTCCCGACGTCCCGACCTCATCGCCTTCGCCGCCGTCGCTCGGGCCGCGGCAGCCGTCCTCGCCGGTTGCGGCGACGCGGGCCGGGGAAGCGACGGCGCCGGAGGATCCGGCGCGGGCGTCCCGGCGACGCCGGTGCTCGTGCCGTTGACCAACATGGTCCCGATCCGCGCCGGCAGCTTCATGCGGGTGAAGTTCCCGGTGACGTTGACGCGCGATTTCTGGATCGGGAGATACGAGGTGACACAGGGCGAGTTCACGGCCGTGATGGGAAAGAACCCGAGCCACTTCACCGGCGATCCCGCCCGCCCGGTCGAGAAGGTGAGCTTCATCGACGCGAGCAACTACTGCGCGGCCGTCACCCAGCGCGAACGGGCCGCCGGACGCCTTCCGGCGGACCACGAATACCGGCTGCCGTACGAGGCCGAGTGGGAGTACGCCTGCCGTGCGGGTTCGACGAACCTCTTCAACTTCGGCGACGATGTCGCGCTGGCCGACGACTACGCGTGGACCGGCGAGAACAGCGACGGACAGACGCATCCCGTCGGCCAGAAGCGCCCGAACGCCTGGGGTCTCTACGACACGCACGGCAACGTGTGGGAATGGTGCCTCGACTGGTTCGCGCCGTATCCGGCGATGGCCCTCGTCGACCCCGTCGGGCCGGCGACGAACAAGTTCAAGCTCTTCAAGGGCGGCGGCTGGGACAAAGACGCTCCTTTCGCCCGCGCCTCCAGCCGGTTCATGATGCCGCCCGCCAGCGGGATCCATTTCGTCGGTTTCCGCATGGCGCTCGCACCGATCCCGACCCGATCCGCGAAACCCTGAACCACCATGCACCTCCCGACTTCGTTCCGCGTCCGCCTCCGGGCGAGCGTCCTGACCCAGATCGCCATCGGCACGACGTTGCTCGCGACCGGACCGGCAGCGGAGAAGCAGGTCATCAATCCCTTCGGCCGGACCGCGGAGACGCTGCGGTCGCTCGAAGAGAACCGCGCGCGGCAGGTCGAGGCGGCGAAGTCGTGGAGCACCTTCCACGACTTCCGGTTCACCGACCGCGCGGACGAGAGCGGGATCCGGTTCGATCACCATCCGGTGGACGACGCGGCCAAGAACTACATGGCCGTCCACTACGACCACGGCAACGGCATCGCCGCGGCGGACATCGACGGCGACGGTAGGACCGACGTCTATCTCGTGGACCAGCTCGGATCGAGCCGGCTTTTCCGGAACCTGGGCGGCGGCAAGTTCGAGGACATCACCGACAGCGCCGGCGTCGGCACGGCGGGCCGGATCGGCGTCGCGGCGTCGTTCGCCGACATCGACAACGACGGACGTCCGGACCTGTTCGTCACGTCGGTCCGCACGGGCAACGTGTTGTTCCATAATCTCGGCGGCGGCAGGTTCGAGGACATCACGGCCAAGGCCGGGCTCTCGGTGAAACGCGCCGCCCATTCGTCCGGCGCGGTCTTCTTCGACTTCGACCGGGACGGCCTGCTCGACCTCTTCGTCGTCAACGTCGGCGCCTACACGCGGAACGAGAAGGGCCGCGGCGGCTTCTTCCTCGGGCGCGTCGACGCGTTCAACGGATGGCAGTTCCCGGCCCGGGGCGAGCAGAGCGTGCTGTACCGCAACCTGGGCGGCGGTCGCTTCGAGGACGTCTCGTCCAAGATGGGCCTGGAGCATCGCGGCTGGAGCGGCGACGCGACGTTCTGCGACCTGGACCTCGACGGCTACCCCGAGCTCTACGTCGCGAGCATGTCGGGCGCGGACAAGTTCTACTCCAGCGACCGCGGCCAGCGCTTCGTCGACAAGACCGCGTCCATGTTCCCGCGCACGCCGTGGGGCTCGATGGGCCTGAAGTTCTTCGACCGCGACCTCGACGGGCTGATGGACCTCTTCGTCACCGACATGCATTCGGACATGACCTCGGGCCAGATCAAGGCGGGCGACCAGGATTTCAGCCCGAAGTTCGACAAGCAGAAGAGCGACGTCTGGTGCTCGGCCGAGTGGAACGCCGCGACACGCTTGGGCGCCTCCAACAACATCCTGGGCAACGCCTTCTTCCAGAACCTCGGCCAAGGCCGTTTCGCCGAGGTCTCCGGAGCCGTCGGCGCCGAGACCTACTGGCCGTGGGGCATCAGCGTCGCCGACCTCAACGCGGACGGCTACGAGGACGTCTTCGTGACCGCCGGCATGGGTTATCCGATGCGCTACGCGATCAACTCCGTCCTGCTCAACGACGGCGGCAAGCGCTTCGTCGACGCCGAGTACGTCGTCGGCGTGGAGCCGCGGAAAGACGGCCGGATCGAGAAGGAGTTCTTCACGCTCGACGCCTCCGGCGCGGACAAGGCCCACGCGCTCAGCAAAGGGAAGACCGGCCTGGTGGGCGTGACCGGGACGCTCAGCTCGCGGTCGTCGGTCGCGTTCGACCTGGACGGCGACGGCGACCTCGACCTGGTGACCAACGAATGGAACGACCGTCCGCAGGTGCTGGTCAGCGATCTGGGCGCGAAGCGGTCCGTCCGCCATCTGAGCATCCGTCTCGTCGGCACGGTCTCCAACCGGGACGGCCTCGGCGCGACGGTGAAGGTCCGCTGCGGAGCGAAGACGTACACCCGTTTCCACGATGGCAAATCAGGCTATCTGTCGCAGAGCTCGCTGCCGCTCTACTTCGGTCTGGCCGATGCCGCCCAAGCCGATGCCGTCGAAGTGATCTGGCCGTCGGGCCGCCGGCAATCGCTCGACGCACCGGTGAAGGCCGGCACGTCGCTCACCATCACCGAGGACCGCTGACCGCACCGGTCATGGAGCCGGGCGTCCCGCGGCGACGGGCCGGTAGCCCGCTCCCGCGTACGCAGGCGCCGTGGGCACGAACGCCGCGTCGAACGCCGGTGCCGGTGCATCGAGGATGTTGTCGGTCGCCGACACATCGTGCCGCACGTCGTGGACCTTGCCGCGGACGAGGCAACCTTTGGCCTTGGCGCCGGCGTTCACCGCCAGCGCGTAGCGGCCGTAGCCCTTGAGCCCGGTGTCGAGTGTGTTGTCGGCGAGGACGCACGCGGTGTAGCTGCTCTCGCCGCCCATGTCGTCCACGCCGTTCCGGTTGCCGGTGAAGGTGCAGCGCTCCAGGACCGCCCGCGATCTCCAGAAGATCGTCAGGACGCCGTTGTTCACGAAGGGCCGTTCGCCCGACGTCTTGGCCACCGGATCCTCGCCGACGTTGGAGACGTTCGCCACGAAGAGGCAGTTGCGCAGCCGCGCCGCGCTGCCCGCCAACAGGTCGACCGCGGAACCGGTCCCTTGGGCGCGGTTGCGCAGGAAGACGCAATCCTCGACCACGACCTCGCCCTGCTTCTGGTCCTGGTGCTGGACCGAGATCCCCGCGCCGCACGGGCTGGTGAAGTTGTCCACGATCTCCAGTTCCTTGAGCACCGGATACGACCGGCCGAAGATCTTCACCGCGCCTCCATCGGAGTAGAAGAAGTGGTTCTTGGGCAGGGTCCGGTCCGGCTCCATCTCGCGGGTGCCTTCCTTGGTCACGAACCCGTTCGCCCCGGTGATGCGGAAGCCTTTCACCACGGTGGCCGACGAGATGCCGTCTCCGAGATAGAGGACGTGGTTGACCACCGCCGGGAAGCCGGGGTCCGACGGCAAGGCCAGCTGCGGGTTCGCGGCGGTCAAGGTCACCTGCCCCACCGCTTCGAGGCGGACGCCGTCGTGGAACCGGTTGAGCCACACCAGCGCCTGTCTCTTGGCCTCGGGCCGGTACTCGCCGGCGTGGACCTTGACGACCTTGTTCGTCGGGTTGGCGGCGGCGAGCTGGACGGCGTCCTGGATGCGGTCGCCCGGATGGACGTGATAGCCGTCGGTCTGGAGGCTGATGGCGGCGGCCAGACGGACGGTCGCCAGCCACGAGACCGACAGGACCGGCACGATGGCACGCTTCATCCCGTCCTCATGGTCACGTCGGCACCTCGATTCAAGCAGTTAATTCCGGGCCGTCGGCGCGATCCGTCGACGCGGTATGCCAACAGCCGATGGCGCCGTGAAAGACGTGTCCGGTGGGAACCGCGATGTCACCTGCAAACCGCTTGACCCGACCGGAGCCGGTCCGCCAGAACCGGCTGCATCGAAACGAAGCTTCCTTCGAGCGATGACGGCAGCGGCAGCGGGACGGCGGGCACACCTGCCGGCGGCGTGTTCTCACCCACCCGATGGAGCGTCGTGCTCGCCGCTCGCAGCGGCTCCGGCGGACGGCGTGAGGCCCTGGAGCAGCTGTGCGCCACCTATTGGCCGCCGATCTACGGTTATCTGCGCCGCCGCGGCCGCTCGCCGGCGGATGCCGAGGACCTCGCGCAGGCTTTCTTCCTCCATCTGATCGAGGGGGATTTCCTGGACCGGCCGGATCCGGCGCAGGGACGGTTCCGGGGCTACCTCGTCGGCGCGCTGAAGCATTTCCTGGCCAGCCATCACGAACGGGAGAGCGCCCAGAAACGCGGCGGCCGGGCCACCTTCATCGGCTGGTCCGAGATCGACGCCGAGCGCGAGTTCGCCGCGCTGGGCCAGGGCCAGCCGGATCCCGCCGACCTCTATGAGACGAGCTGGGCGCTGACGCTCCTCGGCAGCGCGCTGGCCAAGCTGGGGCAGGAACAGGCCGAGGCCGGGAAGGCGCGGCAGTTCGAGGTGCTCAAACCGTTCCTCAGCGCCACCCCTTCGCGCGGCGAATACGACCAGGCCGCGCAGCTGCTCGGCAGCACGCGCACCACGGTCGCCGTGTGGGTCCACCGGTTGAACCAACGCTACGCGGAACTCGTCCGCCTCGCCGTCGCCGCCACCCTGCGCGATCCGGCCGACACCGACGAGGAGCTGCGGCACCTGCTCGCCGTGCTCCGGCGGTGAACCCGGGATCCCGCGAGGATCCTTGAAATCGCAGCTGCCCGATCCTGCAATCCCACGGAAGGTACGCCATGGACGCCGCCGCACGATCGCCTCTCACGCCCCAGCCCGGTTGCCCGCGCTGCGGGAGCTCCGTCGGCTCGCCCTATTGGAGCGGAGGCGTCTGCCTGCGCTGCGCCGGGGCGCGCCTGGGATCGGATCCAGCGCCCGGCGGACCGCGGACGCCCGGACCGGACCCCGACGGATTGCCCGACCACATCGGCCCCTACGAGATCCTGGAGGAGCTCGGCCGCGGCGGGATGGGGCGTGTGTACGCGGCGCAGCAGACGGGACTCGGCCGGATCGTCGCGCTGAAGGTCATGGGCGGCCACGGACGGAACGCGGATTTCGAGCTGCGCTTCCTCCGCGAGGCGCAGATCGCCGCGCGCCTGCGGCATCCCAACCTGGTGGCCGTCCACGATTTCGGCCGCGCGGACGGGGACCTGTACTTTTCGATGGACTACATCGAGGGCGGCGACCTCGCGCGCCGGCTGCGGGGACGCGCCTTCGCCCCTTGGGAAGCGGCCTCGCTCGTCCGCAAGGTCGCCCTCGCGCTCGCCCACGCCCACGAGGAAGGCGTCCTCCACCGCGACCTGAAGCCGTCCAACATCCTCATGGACGGCGACGAACCGAAGCTCGCCGACTTCGGGCTCGCCGCGCCGCTCGAAGCCGGCGGCGACCTGACCGCGGCGACCAGCATCCTCGGCACCCCGCACTACCTCGCCCCCGAGGCGTTGGAGCAAGGCAGCGCCGCGCTCTCCGTGGCCAGCGACCTGTACGCGCTGGGCATCGTGCTCTTCGAGATGCTCACGGGCCGGACCCCGTTCGCGGGCGCCGCACCCGGCGCGTTGGCCGCGTTGGTGACGGGCTCGGAACCGCCCTCCCCTCGCCTCCTGGCGCCGGCCGTACCGCGGGACCTCGAGACCCTCTGCCTGAAATGCATCGAACGCGACCCGGCGCGACGGTATGCCGACGCGACGGCCCTCGCCGAGGACCTGCGGCGGTTCCTCGACGGCGAGCCGATCCGGGCGCGGCCGTTGTCCGGACCCGCCCGCTTCCTCCGCTGGTGCCGGCGGCGGCCCGCCTTGGCCGCGGTGTGGGTGCTGCTCACCGCTCTCGCGGCCGGATCCACCTTCTCCACCATCCGGATCCGCAGCGCCCTCTCCGGGACCCGGGCGGCAGAGGCCCAGTCCAAGGAGCGTCTCCGCGAGGCCCGCATCGCCGAGGCCCGCGCCATCCGCCGCACCTCGCAGCCCGGCCGCCGCGCGCAGGCGTTGGCGGCGTTGGCCGAGGCCGCCGCGATCCGACCCGGGCCGGAGATCCGCGACGAAGGGGTGGCGGCGTTGATGACATCGGATATCGAGGCGATCGAACGATGGAGCGTCGCGCCGGAGCAGCCGGGGACGATGGCGTTCGATCCGACGGCCAAGGTGGTCGCCTTCGAGGTGGTGGATTCCACCGGCCGGATCCGCGAGCCCGCGATGGTCCGTGCCTGGGGCACCACCAACGTGCTGGCCCGGCTCACGGCTCCCGGCACCAACGCTGTCGGCGTGCTCCGGTTCAGCCGGGACGGATCGCGCGCGATGGAGCGGTTCCTCGACGACACCCTCCGCGTCTGGCGCACCGGGGAAGCCCGCCCCTATCTGACGTTGTCCGGCAGACCCGCGCCCGGTGGCGGGAACCGGACCGACAACATCAACGACGACCACGACTTCAGCCCCGACAGCTCGATGTTCGTGCTGGGCCTGCCGGAGCGCGGCCTTTCGTCGCACCGCGTCGCCGACGGCACCGAGGTCGCGCGATGGGACGGCGGCGAACGGTTCAACCGCATCCGCTACGCACCGGACGGGCGGCACATCGCGGCGGCCCGCATGGCGAAGGGCGGTCCCCACGCGGTCCATGTGCTCGATGCCCTTTCGTTGGAGCCCGTGCATCGGTTCCCCGTGGACGGCAAGATCAAGTCCGTTGCCTGGGCGGGCGACGGCGACCTCCTCGCGGTGAGCCTCGAGGACGGCACGATCGACATCTTCCGCCTCAGCGACCGGAGACCGGTCAACCGCTTCCACTCCCCGACCACCGACCCCAACGAGCTGATGTTCCTCGGGGACGACACGCTGCTCGCCATGCGGGGCCGCGGATCGAGGCTCCATATCGTCGATATCCTGCACGGCCGCGAGCAGACCGTCGTGGACGGCTTCGGACGCGACCCCCTTTCGGTCGCGCCGGACGGCCAGACGTTCTTCGCGTCGTCGGTGGACGGCGTCGCGACGCGTTGGCGGACCCGGTTGCCGCCCGGGGCGCGCACGATCGCGCCGCCGCATCCCGGCGGATACGAGCAGTCGTTCAACTCCTGCAGCTTCGACTTCAGCCCGGACGGGCGCCGGGTGGTCTCCGTGCACGGCCGCTATCTCGTGCTGCAGGATGTCGCGACCGGCGGGCTGCTCACGGAATCCGACGATGGCGACACGCACGGGATCGAGTGGTCCAGCGTCGCCTTTGTCGACGGAGGCCGGGCCATCCTGCGGTCCTCGCACCACACCGGGATCTGGCGCCTGCCGATCTTGACGGGATCCGACGGGCGTCCCCTCCTCGGGGACGCGGTCCGGATCGACACCGAGGCGGGCCTGTTCATGACCGACCACTCGCCGGACTGCGGCCGGATCGTGCTGGCCTCGGTGAACGAGGACGGTGTCCGGATGGTCGCTTGGGACGGCACCGGCCTCAAAGAGATCGGCCGGTGGAAGTACCCGGGGGCCTATTCCGGCGCGCTCGACCCGAAGGGAGGACGGGTGCTCATCAACTGCTCCGGCACAGGTCCCGAGGCGGCCGCGCAACGCATCCGCGTCCTCCGCGTGGCCGACGGCACGACCGAGGCCGAGCTGCCGGGGATGGCGTTCGGGGAATCCGGCTGGAGCGCGGACGGAAGCGCCGCGATGACGTCGAACGGCCAGACCGAGAGCATCGTGTGGGACACCGCCACCTGGCGACCTCGCGCCAAGCTCACCGGCGCGCCGGCGGGCAACATGTCCGTGTTCGCGATCTCGCCGGACGGCCGCCGGATCGCCGTCGCCCGCGACGACCGCGTGCATCTTCTCGACGCGACCGACGGCTCCACGATGATGGTCCTCCCGGCGACCGACGCCGGCGGCCTCCCGTCGGCGGTCCGGTTCTTGCCCGACGGCCGTCGCATCGCCGTGCTCTGGCGCGACGCGCGCATGGACATCTTCGACCCGGATGCCATGGCCCGGGAGCTCTCCGCGCAGGGCCTCGCCTGGCCGGTCGGAAAACGTTGAAGACCGGCCGTCGGCGGAAGCGGGCCGCCCGGATGGTGGCGATCGCGTGACGACACGTGGCCGTCGTTGACTTCCAAAGCACCGTCGGCTAAGTCGTCCGCCCGTCGGTGGGTTCTGATATGAGCGTGGCCCTGAACCAGCAAGTGCTCGTCCTGAACCGTCTCTGGCAGGCCGTCAACGTCTGCTCGGCGCGGCGCGCCCTCACGCTTCTGTTCGAGGGCCATGCACAAGTCGTCTCCGGCGACAGCGACGGCGATTTCAAGACCTACAACTTCGCCCAGTGGCGCGACTTCTCCTTGAAGCGCCCCGACGACGACGCGGTCGGCACCATCTCGTTCCGCATCCGCGTGCCGCGGGTGATCCTGTTGATGGTCTTCGACCGTCTGCCGAAGAAAGAGGTGAAGTTCACCCGGCACAACATCTTCGAGCGGGACAAGAACACCTGCCAGTACTGCAGCCGGACGCTCGACCGCAAGGACCTCAACCTCGACCACGTCGTGCCCCGCGATCGGGGCGGTCCGACCACGTGGGAGAACATCGTCTGCTCCTGCATCCCCTGCAACACGCGCAAGGCGAACCGGACGCCCTACGAGGCCGGGTTGCGCCTCGTCCGCAAACCCAAGCGGCCCAAGTGGCGTCCCTTCGTGCAGGTCAGCTTCGGCGCGCCGATGCACGACATCTGGCGTCACTTCCTCGACATCGCCTACTGGAACGTCGAGCTCGGAGAAGAGGCCGGCTGACGTCCCGGCGCGAGCCAACCGGCGAGCGCCTCCGTGTTCTTGGCCAGGTCGAAATCCCGGTCGAAACGGAGCCTTCCCTCCGCGGCTTTCGCGCGCGCCGCTCCCGGAGACGCGAGCACCTCGTGCAGCGCCGACCGGACCGCTTCTTCCGTCAACGCGGGCAACAGGCACCCGTACGCGCCGCCACCGAGGATGCTGCGGGCCGCGCCGGCATCCGACGCGACGATGGGCACCTCGAACGCCAACGCTTCCAGCAACACGATGCCATACGTCTCCAGACGCGACGGGAACACGAACACGTCCGCCGCCTCCCAACGCTCCCGCCAGGCCGCGCTGCCCGCCTCCACGCCGCGATGGACGAAGATCCCCGGCCCTGGCGGCACCTCGGACCGCGTGATGATGTGCAGGTCGCAACGGTCGGCGAAATGCCGGCTGAACGTGTCGCGCAGCAGCGGGCCGCCCTTGCGCTGGAAATCTCCGCCGAGGAACAGGACCTGGGGCCGGGCGTTCGCCGGCCGCGCCGTGCGACGCGGCGGCGGCGTCATCGAAGGCGGCAGGACCGTGATGCGCTCGTCCGACACCCC
>CANGMH010000132.1 GCA_947454005.1 Verrucomicrobiota bacterium | reverse complement strand
GGCGGGATGCAGCAGCGCGTGATGATCGCGATGGCATTGGCCACGCAGCCGAAGCTGCTCGTCGCCGACGAACCGACCACCGCGCTCGACGTCACCATCCAGGCACAGATCCTCGAGCTGCTGCTCGACCTGAAACAGCGGACAGGGATGGCGATGCTGCTCATCACCCACAACCTCGGCATCATCGGAGATCTCGCCGACCGTGTCGCGGTGATGTACGCCGGACAAGTCGTCGAACTCGCCCCCGCGAAGGAGCTGCTCCGCCGCCCGTTGCACCATTACACGAAGGCGCTGATGCGGAGCGTGCCCGAGCTCGGGCATCCCGTGCCGCGGCTGACGGCCATCCCGGGCATCGTGCCGGGCCCGGGACGATGGCCGGCAGGTTGCCGTTTCGCGCCGCGTTGCCCGATCGCCAAGCCCGAGTGCTCGGTGAAGATGCCCGGATTGTCCGAACCGGAGCCGGGACGCCAGGTGCGATGTCCTTTCAGCGACGTGGCGGCCGCCTGAATCCAGCGCGACACCCGCTCCCGCCATCGCAGGTCCCGGGGACACAGGCATCTCAGCCGCGGCGCCGCGCTTCCGTGAGCGAGGACAACCGCCGGCGCAGCTCCGATTGCACGGCATGCAGCGCGTGCCCCATCCCGGCTCCGAACCCGAGCCCGTAGCTCAGGCCCCACAGCAGCTTGCCGGCGTTGCCGCCGTAGAGGTCGTGCAAGGCCCCTCCCAAGAAGTATCCCGCGAGGTTGCCGACCGCGAGGCCGACCATCATCGACGGCAAAGTCCGCCAGGAGCCGAACATCCCGCACAAGCACGCGCCGAACGCCGCGACCCCGACGAGCGCCCCGAAGATCTCGCCGAAGCGATCGGGCGACGCGAACCACGCCGCCATCCAGACGACGCTGTACGCCATGAACGCGACGGCGAAACCACCGCAGAACCGCCGTCCGCTGCCGGCCCCGATGACCACCCTCCCCAACAAGCCGCCTGATCCAGCGATGAACATGGCGGCCCAAGCGAGGTAGGCGCCCGCTTCACCGATGTGGGAATAGAACCAGCGTCCGGCATATGCCCAGCAGGCGAAGACCACGACGCTGACCGCGCCGAAGCCAAAGGCGCCGCCCGCGACCGAACCGGGCCAACCCGGCACGCGCAGCGGCTGTTCGGAAGCGAGGATCCGTCCGAGCACGAGGTCAGCAGCGAGGCCGAGGAAGCGCATCAAGCCCCGATCTTCGCGGTTTCCGACGATGTGGCAAGGACCATGGGCCGTCTCCCGGCCGCTTGCCCCCGGGCGGTTCCGGTGGGCACTGTGCCGCCGCAATGAAGTCCGCGCGCATCCTCATGCTCCTCCTCGCCCTGGCGTGGTGGAGCGCCGCCGCGCCCGCGCCCTCAACGCGGACCCAGCGCTCGGGCAAGAGCCTGATCGGCGGCCGGATCCACACCGACCTCACCGCCTGGGCGGCGGCGAACGGGTTCACGGCCCGCTGGAACCCGCGCGCCGGCGAGCTGCGCCTGACGAACCGCTGGGCCAAGCTGCTCTTCAAGGCCGACACCAAGCGGATCGGGATCGACGGCGCGAACGTGTGGCTCTCCTACCCGCTGCTCAGGACCGGCGACCGTTTGCACATCTCTCAGGCCGACGAGGACGCGATCCTCCACCCGCTGCTGAACCCGCCGCGGCTCGCCAAGGGAGACAAGGTGGCGACCGTCGCCATCAGCGCCGGCCACGGCGGAAAGGACCCGGGGAACCTCGAAGGCAACCGGCAGGAGAAGGTCTTCACCCTCGCGCTCGCGCTCGAGCTAGAACGCCAGCTCCAGCACGCCGGGCTCCGCGTCGTCCAGGTCCGCGACCGCGACAAATTTGTCGCGCTCGAAGAGCGGCCGGCCATCGCCCGCGCCCGCGGGGCCGACCTCCTGCTCTGCCTCCATTTCAACGCCTCGCCCGGCGGCGACGATGCCCAAGGGTTGGAGACCTATTGCCTGACACCGGCCGGCGCCAGCTCCACCAACGACCGCGGCCAGCACAGCGGCGGCCCGCACCCGGGCAACCGGCACGACCGCGAGAACATCAACCTCGCGTACCTGATCCACCGTTCCGTGCTCGGCCAGCTCGACCTCGAGGACCGCGGGGTCCGGCACTCGCGCTTCAAGGAGATCACCTTGGCGACGATGCCCGCGGCCTATCTGGAAGGCGGCTTCATGAGCAACCGCGAGGACGCCCGGAAGATCTACAGCGAGGCCGGTCGCGTCCGCTACGCGGGCGCCATCGTGGACGGCGTGCTCGCCTACAAGCGCCTCGTCGAACGCGGCCAGCCGGAGTGAACGACGGCGGCTTGCGCGCCGCAGGATCCAAAGCACTCTCCTCGCCTGATGAGCATCGCCACCCGCACCGGAGACGCCGGCCACACCGGTCTGATGTACAACCGTCGCGTCGCCAAGTCGCATCCCCGCGTGGAGGCCTACGGCAGCGTGGACGAGCTGAACGCCGCCCTCGGACTCGCCCGCGCGCATTCGGAGGCCCCTTTCGTCCGCGACAACCTGCTGCTCGTGCAGCACGACCTGGTGACGCTCATGGGCGAGCTGGCGACCGGCGTCGAGGACCTGGCGCGCTACGTGAAGGACGGCTTCGGACGGGTCACGCCGGACCTCACCGCCAAGCTCGACCGCTGGGTCGCGGAGATCGAGGCGCAGAGCATCTCGTTCAAGGGCTGGGCCACCCCGGGCGCGACGGTCTGCTCCGCGGCCCTCGATGTCGCGCGGACGACCTGTCGCCGGGCGGAACGCCGCGTCGTCGTCCTCCACGAGGCCGGCCAGCTGGAGAACCCGGAGGTCATCATCTATCTCAACCGCCTGAGCGACCTGCTCTGGCTGCTCGCCCGGTGGGTCGAGACCCACGCGGCCGCCCAGTGAATCCGCGGCCGTGACACCGCGGCCGCATCCGCGCGATGCATCCAAGTCAACCCGACACCGACATGGCGGAACCGACCGACCCCGCGACCGAGGCATTCCTCCGGCAGCTCACCGACCGCTTCGTCTTCGTCGAAGTGGTCTTCCTCCGGCGAGGCGACGCCTTCGAGCTGCGCCACGTCGCCGACACCGATGCCGAGGCCGCCTCGTTGACGGCGATCGATGTCGGCGACCTGCGCGCGCTGGCGCAGACGACCCGCGACGGCGCGTTCCGTCCCAACAAGGCCGCGCCGAACCTGCGTCGCGGTTGGCGGTGCGAGGCTCCGGGAACGGCACGGTTGGAAGCCGCGCTCCGTCACCTTTATCCTGGCGGCCTGGCCGACTGGGCCGCGGCGCGCACGGCCCCGCCGCCGGCGACGCACTACCGCGAGACCGCGGCGCGCCAGACCGGGCTCTACCGCATCACCCCGATCCTGCCCGATGCCTTGGCGGCGGAGGCCACCCGCGCCTGTTGTGACGCGGGCTCCTGCCTGCGCCGGCGGCTCTGGACGGCGCCCGGCGCGGAGGCCGATCCGGAGGCCGCGAAATCGGCGATGCCCTGCTTGGAACCCTGCGCGCTCCTCCTGGATCTCGCACGCCGCGCGATGAAGCTGGAACAGGGCCCGAAGGCCGAACTGCAGATCGCCGAGGATGACCTGCCCGTGCTGGTCCACGCGTTGAGGACCGCGCTTGCCCGTCCGGACCCGGAGGTCCGCGAAGGCGACACGGCCGCACCCTCGAACCCGCGACGGCTGCGGCTTCTCCTCGAAAAACTGGGACCGCTGATGCCGGCGTCCGCGGTCGTCGAGGCATCGGCCTGACCCGCGGTGTCAGTGCACCGCCGGTGCGGCGGCGGGCGTCTTGGCGTCGCCTTTCACCTTCTCGGTGTAGGTGATGACGCCGGCGCCGAGGATGATGAGCAGCACGCCGCACCAGCGCAGGCCGCTGACGTGCTCGTGGAGGAACAGCTTCGCCGCCAACGTCGTCAGCACGAAGCTCAGCGCGGTGAGGGGCCAGATGAAGCTGATGTCGCCGCGCGACATCAGGAACAGCAGGCAGCCGAAGAAGCCCGCCTCGAAGGCCACCCCGAGCAGGATGTTCCGGTTGGTCGCTCCGCGCCCGACCAACCGCAGGAGCTCGCCGAGGTCGACCTGCGCCATGTCACCGATCTCCTTGATGCCCTTGCTCAAGAGCACGACCCCGACCGCTTCCATCAGCAGCCCGAAGCAGAGCACGGTGAGCAGGCGGATCATAGGTCGGAATAGCGGATGAGCTCGATGCCCCGCTGGCGGATGAGTTCCTTCACCTTCGGGCTGAGGAGGGCCTCCAGTTCGTGGACGTGCTCCTCCTCGTCGGGATGGCAGAAGACCTCGAAGGTGCCCGGGAAAAGGTTCTCGACCAGGCGCAGGAGGTACTTCTCGTCCATGCGGCCGTTCTGGAGCAGACCGAAGGTCAGGTCGGCGTGTTTGATGCCGCGGCGGGCGAGCGCAGGCGCCGCGCCCGTCGAGAGCTTCTCGAAGATGAACGCGTGGCTGGCCCGGTAGAAATAATGCCCGGTCGCGAGCCGGAGATTGATCATCAGCGGTTCGCGCGTGAGACGCATCGCCCGGATGCCCCACGTCCGGTAGTGCTTCTTGATGTGCCCGAAGACCACGGGGTGGAGATGGAAATGCAGGTGCCCGTTCACGTGGTCGAGCGCCAGGCCCGCGGTCCGGAACTCCCGGAACTGGGCGTCGACCTCCTGCTTAAGATAGAGGTGCAGGTCGCGGTTGAAATAATAGCGCATCCCGGTGCGGACCGGCCGGTCGTCGAACTGGAACCGCTGGTCGACGACGCCGATGATCTCGCTGGGCTTGAGCGTGGAACGGCCGTTGACGAGCGTGAGATGCAGGCCGACCGCGAGAGATGGGTTCTCCTTGGCGAGCGCCACCGCGTTGTTCGCCGCGTCGCCGTTCACCATCAGGCTGGCCGACGCCAGGATGCCCTCGCGATGGGCCCTCACGATGGCCCGGTTGGCCCCGTGGGAGATGCCGAAGTCATCGGCGTTCACGATCAGGCGGATACGGGGATCGAACGGTTCAGGCGCCATACGCGGCGAAGGGGATCCCCGTCTTGACCCGGCACCACGCCAGGAAGACCAGGGCGATTTTGTGGCCTTTGCCGAGACGGACCGGCTCGTCGCCCAGCACCGGGAACCGCCGCTTCTCGATACGGCGGAGCAGCCGCCAGTACACGGTGCCCATCAGCTCCGCGGCGACCATCGACCGGCGGTCCGCCGGCGGGAGCAGCGCCCGCGCGCGGGCGTAGAAATCACGGGCCCGCCCGGCGAGGCTCGCGGCCAGCGCCTCGAACCGTTCCGACGAGCGCCGCGCGAGGATCTCCTCCTCGGTGACGCCGAATCGGGACAGCTCCGACCGCGGCACGTAGATCCGTCCGCGCGCGGCGTCCTCGCCGATGTCGCGGAGGATGTTGGTCAACTGGAGCGCCTTGCCCAAGGCGTCCGCGTACTCGCGGCAACGGGGATCGGTGTAGCCGAAGATCTCGATGCTCAGCAGACCGACGACGGAGGCGACCCGGTAGCAATAGGCCTCGAGGGCTGCCGGATCCGCGTAGCGGTCCTGGTCGAGGTCCATCTCCACGCCCTTGACCAGCTCGGCGAAGAGATGGAACGGCAGCTTGTGCTCGACGATGAAGGGCTGCAGCTCCCGGTTGACCTGGAAGTCCGGCGCGCCGCCCTCGCAGGCCTTCCGGATGTCCTCCCGCCAAGCGGCGAGCTGCTCGCGGCGCATCGCCAGGGGCACGGAATCTTCGTCGGCGACGTCGTCGACCTCGCGGCAGAACGCGTAGAGGGCGCTCATCGCGGCCCGCTTCCGCGGCGGGAGCAGCACGAAGGCGAGCGCCAGGTTCGAGGCGCTCTTCCGCGTGATCTGGTCGCTGGTCTCGGTGCTCACAACGGCGGTCGCAGTTGGTCGCCGGCCCCGAGGGGCGGAAGCCCGCCGGTCTCCGAAA
Source organism: Verrucomicrobiota bacterium (assembly GCA_947454005.1). Lineage (GTDB taxonomy): Bacteria > Verrucomicrobiota > Verrucomicrobiia > Limisphaerales > UBA9464 > CAIVQB01. The sequence continues at coordinate 4,185 of CANGMH010000132.1, read as the reverse complement.
GGGTCGGGTTGCGCGGCCGATGCGTCTCGCGGCGACGGCGGCGGCGGCCGGATGTCTTGCCGGCCTCGCCGTCGGACTTCGGCTTCGGCGCCGAGGACTTCTTCTCGATCAGACGACCGCGTTCACGTCGCCGTGCAGGTTTGCGGAGGAACACGGCCCAGAGCAGCAGGACCGCCAGAACAACCAGCGCGGCCGCGATCACCGGCAACGCGCCGCCCAAGGTATGGCGCGCACCGGCATCCAGCCCGGTCGGCAACTGGATGTCGGACGCGACGGCCGACAGGATCGGGATGTCCCCCACGAAACGCATGCTGCCGCGCAGCTTGCGGCTCACTCCGCTTCGTCGTCAACGCCGCCGTCCACCTGGAGGCTCAGCCGGCTCATCCGATAGCGGAGGGCGTGGCGGGACAGGTCGAGCTGGGCGGCCGCCTTGGTCAGGTTGCCGCCGCTCCGGTTGATGGCCGCCAGGATCAGCTCCCGCTCGAACTGGACCAAGGATTCGCTCAGGGCACCGGTCGACCCGCCGCCCGCTCCTGCCGCCGGGACATCGCCCTGCCGCAGCCGGGATTCGACCTCGAAGTCGGGCAGGCTCGCCGGACGGATCTCGTCGGCGGTCTCGAGGATCACCGCGCGTTCGAGCACGTTCCGCAGCTCGCGGACGTTGCCCGGCCACGAATGGGCGAGCAGCGCCGACTTCGCCGGCTCGCTGATCCCCTTGATGTTCCGCCCGAGCCGCAGGCAGAAGTGCCGCAGGAAATGGAGCGCAAGAAGCGGGATGTCCGAGGTCCGTTCGCGCAGCGGCGAGGGGCGGAACTGCATCACGTTGAGCCGGTGGAAGAGGTCCTCGCGGAACTCGTTCTTCCGGATGGCGTCCACGATGTTGCGGTTCGTGGCGGCGATGAGGCGGACATCGACCCTCAGCTCCTGCGTCCCGCCGACCCGCGTGAACGAGCCGTCCTCCAGGAAGCGGAGCAGCTTCGCCTGCAACGGCCGGCTCATGTCGCCGATCTCGTCGAGGAAGATCGTGCCCCCGTCGGCCTCCTCCACGTGGCCGCGCTTGGTGCGGTGCGCCCCGGTGAACGCGCCCTTCTCGTAGCCGAAGAGTTCGCTCTCCAGCAGCGTCTCGGGGATCGCGGCGCAGTTGAGGCGCACGTAGGTCTGGCCGGCGCGGCGGCTGAGCGAGTGGACCGACCCGGCGATCAGCTCCTTGCCCGTGCCGCTCTCGCCGAGGATCAGAACCGTGGCGTCCGTCGGCGCGACGGTCTGGATGAGCTGCCGGAGCTCGCGCATCTTGGGCGACTCCCCGATGAGATGCTCCAACCGGTAGGCCTCGCCGGCCCGGGCCTTGAGCGCGGCGTTCTCGGCGAGCAACTGGTGCCGCTCGGCGCAGCGGGCGACGGCGTGGCTCAGCTCGTCCGGATCGAACGGTTTGGCCAGGTAGTCGATCGCGCCGTTCTTGATCGCCTCGACGGCGAGTTTCGCCGTGGCGTAGGCGGTCATCATCAGGATGGGCAGGCCGGGCTTCTTCTTCGCCGCCTCCTTGAGGAACTCGTAGCCGCTCATTCCGCCGAGCCGGGCATCGGTGATGACCATGAAGAGCTCCTCGTCGCCGAGGATCTTCAACGCGGCCTCCGCGGAGTCCGCCAACCGGACCTCGTACCCTTTTCCTACCAGGGTCGTCTCGAGCGTCAGACGCATGTTCTTCTCGTCGTCCACGACGAGCAGCGGGGGGAGTTTCATTTTCGGATGCGCATCAACGATCGGGCGGGCAGCTTGACGGTGAACGTGGTGCCTTTGCCAAGCTCGGATTCCACGGACACGGTGCCGCCGTAGATCTCGGTGTTGTGCTTCACGATGGCGAGGCCGAGGCCGGTGCCCTTCTCCTTGGTCGTGAAGTACGGCTCGAAGAGCTTCTCGATCCGATCCGGCCGGATCCCCGGGCCGGTGTCGCGGACGGTCACAACAACCGAATAGTCCTCGCCGCCGCGCGCCGTCAGGAACACCTCGCCCTTGCCGGCCATCGCCTCGCGCGAATTGGTGAGCAGGTTGGCGAACACCTCGGAGAAATGCCCGCGCTGGCCGAGCAGCGGCGGCAGCCCCATCGCGTAGTCGCGGTGGACCTTGATGTCGAAGGCCGCGCCCTCCGGCAGCACCTGGGCCAAGGCGCGGTCGAGCTCGTCCGGGATGTCCACGCGCTCGACCTTGCCCTCGGCGAGCTTCGCGTAGCCCATCAGCTCCGTGATGATGCGGTCGGAACGCTCCACCTCCTCGCGGATGATGGCGATCTGCTGGGTGATGGTCTTCCCTTCTTTGACCGTCCGCTGGAGGTTGTAGGCGGCGTTGTTGATGATGCCGAGCGGGTTCTTGAGCTGGTGGGCGATCTCCGCGGCCAACCGCCCCGCGGCCTCGAGCTGATGCTGCTTGATCTCGAACTCCTGGGCCTCGTGTTCCTTCTGCCGTTGGCGGTCGGCCAGCATCTGGATCCCGTAGCAACAGGCCGTCATCAGCAACAGGAGCAGCACCCGCAACAGGAGCGGCTCGGCGGGCACCTCCGGCCGGACCTCCCTCCACGCGTCGCCCAGGCCGCCGCGGCCGATCGAGCTGACCACCTGGAGCTCCGTGCGCTCGAAACCGACGTCCAGCACGCCCGCGATGACGTAGCTGACGGTGATGAGGAGGTTGACGACGATCTGGACGTCCGCGTGCGGGATGATGGCGGCGTTGCGGACGATGAGGCCGAGGAAGACGTAGTAGAGGGCGCTGTCGAACCCGCCCGTCACGAGCGTCAGCGCGGCGAGGACGACGCCGTCGAGGATGGCGGCACTATAGACGACCCGCTCCAACAGCCGCGGCGAGATCTCGTCCATGCCCCAGAGCATGATGCCGGCGCCGACGTTCAGCGGGAGGTAGAGCAGGTAGAAGTTCCGCAGCGCGCTCAGCAGGTCCTCGCGCGGCGCCGTCGGCTCCACGAACCAACGGGCGAAGAAGAAGTAGTAGAAAAGCAGGGGCAGGATCACCAACTTGACCGGCAAGACCACGCCGCGCTCGACGAAACGGACCCGCTTCAGGAAGACCGCCTCGTCCGGCGGCGGCGCGTCGGCCATGCGACGCCAACGTCCCAACATCTGTCGGAACGACGTCCAAGCCTCGGCAGAAGAGATCACGGCCATGACAGGCAGGTTCCGTGCCGCGGCTCAGGCCAGGATCTCCAGCGCCCGCGCGGCGATCTGGTCGACCGGCCAGAGGCGTCCTACGCCTTCATAACCGCACGAGAGCATGCCGGCCTCCGGGCCGATGAACTCGGCTCCGCGCGCCTTCAGCGTCGCGACGTGGCCTTGGGTGGCGGGGTGCATCCACATCTTGCCGTTCATGGCAGGTGCGATGAGCACCTTGGAGCGCGGCTCCAACGCCAAGGCGATGCACGACAGCGCGTCGTCGGCCAGCCCCAGCGCGAGCTTCGCCAGGGTGTTCGCCGTCGCCGGGGCGACGAGCAGGAGGTCGGCCTCGTCGGCGAGGCGGATGTGCGCCGGCTTCCATCCGTCCTCCTCGTCGTAGAGGTCCGTGACCACGGGGTTCCGGGAGAGCGTCTTGAAGGCGAGCGTGGTCACGAAACGCTGCGCGTCCGCCGTGAGCACGACACGCACGCTCGCGCCGGACTTCGCCAACAGGCTCGCGAGGTCGATGGCCTTGTGCGCCGCGATCGATCCGGTGACGCCGAGGACGATGTTCTTGCTACCGCTCATGCGATGGACCTAACCACAACCGGATCCGGAAAGACACCGTTGCCTTCGCGGGCCCGGCCGGACGCCGACGCCGCGGAACCCCGCGATCGTTCACGCCTCCAGCTCGAACCGCGCCCGCGACCGGCGCAACCGTTCCGCGTCGTGGATCGCCTGCATCCGGCGTAGATCATCCGACCGCGTGCCGCTCACCACGAGGTAGTCGAACTCCGTCCACCGGGCCGCCTCGACGCGGGCCTCCGCGAGCCTCCGCAGCACGACCTCTTCGGCGTCGGCGCCCCTGCCCCGCAGCCGCGATTCCAGCTCGGCCAACGTCGGCGGCGTGAGGAAGACCGTGACCAGCGCGCCGGATAGCACCGCATCCGATGCCGCCACCTTGCGGACCGACGCGGCGCCCTGGACGTCGATGTTCAACAGCACGTCGTTCCCGGCGGCGAGCAGGTCG
>CANGMH010000131.1 GCA_947454005.1 Verrucomicrobiota bacterium | reverse complement strand
TCCTGCTGTCCTGCGCCGCCGTGCGTCTCTTCGCTGCCACGCCGCTGCTGCTGGTGACCAACTCCCTGGCCATCCACGGCCACGGCACCCTGACGTGGGCGGCGCCGGCGACCTGGGAACATACCCCGCCGTCGCCCGCCGCGCCGTCCGAGGCCCCGGTGACATCCCGATGGCGCGCACCGGGCAACCATCCGACCGTGCTGGTCTCCATCGCTTGGGACGGCATCGCCGGCCAACAAGGCAAGCCGGACGGCCCGATTCTCGCCGTGCTGGTGAAGGCGTTCGCCGAGAAGCGGTACGCGGCGGGATCGGTGGAGAAAGCCGCGAAGGTGGAGACGGTGACCAACGGGACGACGACGGTAAGCTACGCCTCGTTCACCGATCCTCAGTTCGTCTCGAAGGATCCTCCGCCGGAGGAGACGCGCCACATGACCGTCGGCATGTTCCGCAGCGGTCCGCTCTGGGGGAACTTCACGTTGATGACCAACGACAAGGACGGCGACGAGTTCCGCGAGGCCATGGCATTGATCAAGTCGTTCCGCGGCGCGGCGCCGGCGAAGTGAAGCGAGATGAGGCCGAAGGTCTCCAGAGCCGCGCCGGCGGACGAGGTCGACGAGACGCAGGCCATGCGGCTTGCGCTCCGCTTGGCCCGGCGCGCGTACGGGCAGACCTCGCCGAACCCGCTGGTCGGTGCGGTGCTCGTCCACGGTGGCCGGGTCATCGGCCAAGGCTGGCATCATCGCGCCGGACAACCGCACGCCGAGGTCGAGGCGTTGCGCGATGCCGCTCGTCGAGGGCTCTCACCGCACGGCGCCACGCTGTTCGTCACGCTGGAACCGTGCTCGACCTTCGGGCGCACGCCGCCTTGCACCGACGCCATCCTGGCCGCCGGCATCCGCAAAGTGGTCGTGGCCGCCACCGATCCGAACCCGGCGCACGCCGGCCGCGGCCTCGGGCTGCTGCGTTCCCAAGGCATCGAGGTGACGAGCGGCCTGCTCGCCGCGGAATCCGCGCGGATGAACGAGCCCTTCGACCACTGGATCGTCCACCGCACGCCCTTCGTCACCGTGAAGGCCGCGATGACGCTCGACGGCAAGATCGCCACCGCGGATGGCCGGTCGAAGTGGATCACCGGTGAACGTTCCCGCGCCCACGGTCAAAGGCTCCGACGGGGTTCCGACGCCATCCTCGTCGGCATCGGGACCGTTCTCGCCGACGATCCTTCGCTCACGGTGCGGAGCGGTCCCGGATCCAAGTTCCAAGGGCGCGAGCTGCGGCGGCTCGTGCTCGACACCCGCGCGCGCACGCCGTTGACGGCGAAGCTCGTCACGGACGGGTCCGCCGGATCGACCACGATCTTCGTCGGCCAGCGCGCCGCGAAGAAGCGCGTCGCCGCGCTCTCGAAGCGCGTCCGCGTGGTCGTCGTGCCGGAGAAGGACGGCCACATCGATCTCGGATGGCTGCTGCCCGTGCTCGGCCTCGAAGGGGTGACGAGCCTGCTGGTCGAGGGCGGCGGCGAGGTGAACGCTGCCTTCCTGCTCGGCGGCTTCGCCCATCGCGTCGCGTTCTTCTACGCGCCGATGGTGCTCGGAGGAACCGATGCGCTCCGCGGCGTCGCCGGCACCGGCGCGAGGTCCTTGGCCGAGGCGCCGACGCTGGTCGCGCCCGAATGGCGCCGTTTCGGACCCGATCTGTTCATGACCGCCCGGGTCGCGTCGCCTTCCGCCATCGCCCCCTGATCACTGCCAATTTTTGCCTCCCATGTTCACCGGAATCATCGAAGAGACGGGCACCATCGAAGCGATCTCGCCCAGCGCGGAAGGGATCCGCTTGGTCGTCCGCGCCAAGGTCTGCGCGGAGGACGTCCGGCTCGGCGACAGCATCGCCGTCAACGGTTGTTGCCTCACCGTCGTCGCGGCCAAGGCGGCGAAGGGCGGGGGCAAGCGGCTGGAGTTCGACCTGCTGCAGGAGACCTGGGACCGCACCAGCTTGTCGCAGGCGACGGTCGGGTCGGCGGTGAACCTGGAGCGGGCCTTGGCCGCGGGCGCGCGGCTGGGCGGACACTTCGTCACCGGGCACGTCGATGCCACGGGGAAGATCATCCGTTGGGAACGCAACGGCCAGGACCACGTGCTCGGCATCCAAGCGCCGGCCGCGATCCTCCGGCATGTGATCCCCAAGGGCTCGATCGCGGTGGATGGCATCAGCCTGACCGTCGGGACGGTGACCCGCACCGGCTTCACGCTGTGGATCATCCCGCACACCTTCGCGGTCACCGCGCTGCGCGAACGGAAGGTCGGCGACCCGGTGAACCTCGAAGGCGATCTGCTCGGCAAATACGTCGAGCAGTTCATGGCCCGACGCGCGCCGGCTCCGCCCTCGCCTCCTGCCGCACGCCGCAAGAAACGTTGATCGGGTCACGGCCGTCGTGATGCTGCCAGAAGGCGCGATCCGGCCCGGCCGGCAGCCGTAGCGCAGATTTTCAATCTGCTGTACCGCCGAGTTGCACTCGGCAGGGCTGCGCCGATCCCGACGCGCTCACCTGCCGCTGCGTCTGCGGATTCCAAATCCGCGATACAGCAGAGTGCAACTCTGCGCTACGTCCGATCGAACCCGCGTACTGAGCACGCCTCGATCGCCCAGCTGCGCGGCATCCCCGTCACGCCCGGCCAGGAATTCGATGGTGCAATTTCGGTGGAGAGCGTCTCTGCCGGCTCACTACGCTCGGGGCATGGATCTGCTGCCATCACGGACGGCCATGGAGCGCGCGTTCCTCGCGGGCGACGCGAGCTTCGACGGGATCTTCTTCACCGGGGTCCGCACGACCGGGATCTTCTGCCGGCCGAGTTGTCCCGCGCGGAAGCCGAAGCCGGAGAACTGTGAGTACTTCGCCACGGTGAGGGACGCGATGTTCGCCGGCTACCGCGCCTGCAAGCGCTGCGAGCCGTTGCTTGCCGACGGTCGTCCTCCCGATTGGGTCGCGGGCCTGATGGCCCGGCTCGACGCGGATCCGGAGGCCCGGTTGAAGGCGGAGGAGCTCCGCTCGCTCGGCGTCGATCCCGCCCGCGCCCGGCGATGGTTCCAGGAACATCACGGGATGACCTTCACGGCGTTCTGCCGCGCCCGCCGGCTCGGGAAGGCGTTGGGCGAGCTCCGCTCCGGGGCCAGCCTCGACGACGCCGCGCTCGGGCACGGGTTCGGGTCGCACAGCGGGTTCCGCGACGCCTTCGCCAAGCATTTCGGCGCGCCGCCCGGTCAAGCGCGCGACGGACGATGCGTGGTCACCGCGATGGTCGAATCCCCCGTCGGTCCGCTGGTCGTGGGCGCGGTGGACGAAGGCGTGTGCCTGTTGGAGTTCACCGACCGGCGCATGATCGAGGGACAACTGGAAGCGGTCCGCAGGCGTCTCGGGCTCGCGTTGGTCCCGGGAGAGCATCCGGTGCTGGACCGGTTGCGCGGGGAGCTACGCGAGTATTTTGCCGGGACGCGGCGAGATTTCACGGTGCCGGTGGTCGCGCCGGGCAGCCCGTTCCAGGAGAGCGTGTGGGCTGAGCTCTGTCGCATCCCGTACGGCACCACGATCTCCTACGAGACGCTGGCGGAACGGGTCGGCCGGCCGGGCGCGCAACGGGCGGTCGGCACCGCCAACGGATCGAACCGCATCGCCATCGTGATCCCTTGCCACCGCGTGGTGAACAAGAGCGGCGAGCTCGGCGGCTACGGCGGCGGGCTCTGGCGCAAGAAACTGCTGCTCGGCTTGGAGCGCACCGGCGAGCCGCTGGCGAAGTGATCCGCGAGGCATCCGTCGGGGGCCAAGCGCCTGCCAAAACCGTCTGCGGCGACAATTGCCGGAATCGGCAGGCCTCGCGAAATTGGTCGGGCTACCGCGCCTTGGAATCGGCGACCAACCCCGCAGAGGAGCTCCTCGGGCCTGCGGCTTTAGCTCGCCTGATATGTTGCTCGTCGAACATAGGCCGACCTTCGCAAAAGCCCCGCTGGACAGTCACTTATCGTTGATTAGAATGCCGCTGTGACCACCTGAGTACTGACCGTGCTTAACCGCAGAATGCGGTCGAATACCTGTTAGGCCACATCGCACACGTCTCGTGAATATCATCTGGAAAATGCCAATGTGTTCGTCCGGTCGTTCTAACGACTTGGTGCGGCAGCTTGGCCGTCGCGAGGTTGAGGTTTCGGTGCATGACGGTGAGCAGCCATCCGAGCGTTTGATTTTTGGCGGTGTTGAGTCATTCCGCGTCACCTACCATCACTCTTGCACGCTCGACATGAGAGATGCATACGACCGTGTCATCGAGTTGCCGCAGACATCATGGCTTGGAGAGGTGCGACAGCAGTTGCAGAGTGCAGGCGACCCGAGCGATGGTTTACGACACCTGCGCTTTTATCTGGATGACGGCCCGTGCTATGAGTTTATCTGTCGCACATTCAGAGCAGAGGTTTCAGAGCATGCGACACCAGTGGCCTAACCATGCGCTGCAGCGAACCCGGCAGAGCGCCGTGGTTTGCAATCGTGGCGTCCCGCGTGCCGGGTCGCTGAGCTTGGGTCGTTAGGCCGCTGCACACGCCATGAGCACTCGACGCTTCTTTTTCCTCGCGGTGTTGGCGGCGTTTCTTGCCGTGGCTTTGCACATGACTGCACTCACACAGTTTGGTCGTGGTTTGGCGGACCGCGCTCGCGCCGTGTCTGCGGGCGAGGCGGAGCGTGTCGCAGCGAGAGCGGAGTCCGCTCACCATTCTCGGCTCGGGAGCGCGGCTCTTTTCACCGGAGTTGCATTTGCGACTGCCAGCGTTGTGTTGGCGATTGTCTCGTCGCGCAAACGCGAGCCGGCGCGGCGTTCTGTCGTGTTTGGGCTTTTGCTTTGTTACCTGCTGCTACAGCTTGTCTTGGTATGACGACGCGGACTCCTGAATAACAGAGCCTGTAAGTTGTTAAGCTGGAACGAGGGTCATGTTGAGGGCTTTGGCTTGGTGTTGGAGGTTCTTGAGGCACCGCGCGGTGCTCGCGACGGTAATCGCTACGGCTTTGCTCTCACCTTGGGCTACCCGCTGACAGTCAGCGCCCAGATGATTCGGACGAGATTGTGCGCTGTGCCGACGTTCACCGCGTTCGTGAGGCCGAAGCCCTCAATCAATCCAGCCGGGCCGGCGGCGATTGCCGACGCCGAACCCACGTTGGTCACCGCGAACTTCGCGACGATCTCTCCGGGTCCCCCGCTCTGGTCCAGACACGTGAGCACCCGCTTCGGCTCGGGTATTGCTTTCCTGATGAGCAGCACGATGACCGTTGCCAAGCAGAGAACGAGAAGGACCGCGATAGCCGTCAGCCAACGTTTTCGTGGCGATAGAGCCATAAGAATCCGAGGCATTTCAGGCGGTCTTGTCCCTCGCTGCCAGCAACGTCCCGGCGATGGTGAAGGCCGTCCACGCCAAGGCCGGGATGTAGAGCCCGAACTCGACGAAACCCTGCGCGAACCAGCCGACCAGCCCGAGCGCCAGCGCGAAGGCCAGCGGATCCGTGGCCCGGGCGAGCCCTTTGGCGAGCGCGGCCACGACCATACCGATCCATGCGAGATACAGCGCGCCGCCCACGACGCCCGAGTCGGAGAACTGCTCCAGGTAGTCGTTGTGGACGAGCCGCGCCATCTCGGATTCCGGGGCCTTCAGCCGCGCGTAGGGACGCTGGAACGTCCCCGGCCCGCTGCCGAGGACCGGGTTTGCCATCGTCGTCTGCGCCGCCGCGCGCCAGTAGTCGAAGCGCGCGCCGACGCTCGTGGCGCCGGCCGCGAAGTAGCTCTGGAAACGCACCGCGAAGGCCGCCAATCCCAGCACCGCGATCGCGGCCACCGCGACGATCTTGCGCCGTCGCGGCCAGCGCGAACGGTGCAACAGCCATCCGCCCGCGAGGCCGAGCGCGATGAGCCAGCCGGATTTCGAGCCGGTCCAATAGAGGCAACCGAAGCCGAGGAAAGCGGAGAGCGCGATCACCAGCCAGCGGATCGGCGGCTTGAGCTCGGCCGTGCCGAAGACCGCGAGGGCGAGCGCGGCGGGCAGCAGCAGCAGCAGCGCGCTGGCGAGCGCGTTGGGATAGACGAGCGTGCCGTTGATGCGCGCCCGTTCGAGCTTGAGCAGGATCACCGGGTTGGCGACGACCACGCCGTTGGTGCGGAGGATGAGCTGGTCATGCTGCATCTGGGCGAGGACCTCGGGGGCGAAGTTCGTCCAGCCGGTGCGCTCGCCGTCGATGAGCGTCTGGCGGTCCTGCTTGAACTCGACGTGGTGCTGGTTGGCGCCTTTCACCAGGCACAGCGCCAGCGCGCCGAGCACGCCCAGCAGCAGCAGCTTCGGCCATCCGTCGCGGCCGAGCACGAAGAGCCCGATGAGGAAGCATCCGACGCAGCCCGCGAAGTGCGCGAGCGTCACCCCGGTGAGCCGCGCGTCCACCGAGGACGCGGCGGAGACCAGCTGCCAAGCGAACCACGCGAGCGGCAGCAACCAGAGCGCGCGCGGCAGGCGTCGTGCGGGAGCGGTGGGCTTGGCGAAGGCGACCGGCAGACCCGCGAGCCCGAGCACGAGGAGCAGGACGTTGCCCCACTTCATCGGCCACGAGACGCCCATCGCCTCGGCGAGGTCGCGCGGCGCCTCGATGTTGCGGTCGAGGATGACCGGGTTGCCGAACTTGAGCAGCGCGAGCCCGAGGAAGAGCCCGAAGACCAGAGCGTAGATCTCCCGCGCACCGACGCGGAGCGGGGCGGCCGAAGGGGCAGGGGAAGCGCTCACAGCTTGAGCTTGAGCAGGCCGACCTCCAGGACCAGCGCCTCCTGCGCGTTGGTGTGGAGCAGGCGTTGCGTGGATTCCCAGGACTCGAGGTTGGCGCGGGCATCGGCCGGCGCGAGACGTCGGGCCACGGCGGCGGCGGGCACCGCGAAACGCGGGAGGAAGGCGAGACCGTCGGCCGCGCCCAAGGTGTGGAGCCAGACATCGCGGAGCCATGCCTGCAGCCCGGCGAGGAAATCGCCGCGGCGTCGCCGGTATTCGGCTTCGATGGCGGCGGTGAGCTCGTCCTCCCAGCGGTCGCGTTGGTCGGCCTCGGCATCCGGATATCGCATCAGCGGCGACTGCGCGGTGAGCGTCTCCTCGATGGATTCCTTGGTCTTGGCCAGCGTGTTCAACAGCGAACCGAGCAGCCGGTAGCGGCCCATCAGGTCCGGCGACGCGGGTTTCGCGAGGTCGGCGAACTGGCCGACCCAGCCGGCGACCGCGTCGTCCACCCGGACCGAACCGCTGGCGAAGCTGAGGCGCTGGCAGCGCGAGAGGATCGTCTCCAGCAGGCGGTCGGGTTCGGTGCTGAGCAGGATGAGCACGGAACCGGCGGGCGGTTCTTCGAGCGTCTTGAGGAAGGCGTTGGCCGCGCTGGTGTTCATCCGGTCCGCGCCGGCGAAGACGGCGACCTTGTGGGCGGCCTCGGTCGTCTTGAGGTTCATCCGGTCGATCACGTCGCGGGTCTGGGCGACGCTGATGACGCGGGATTTCATCTCCGGCCGGATCCAGACGACGTCCGGATGGTTGCGCGAGGCGATGCGGCGGCAGTTGTTGCAGTCGCCGCAGGCGTCCACCGGGACGCCGTTCTCGCCGCGGGCGGCGGGCCGGAGGCAGTTGAGCGTCTGGGCGAGCTTGCGCGCGGCGTCCTCGAGCACCCCGAGGTCGTCGCCGAGGAAGAGGTACGCATGGGCGAGCCGGCCGCGGCCGAGGCTGCGGCGGAGCAGTTCGGCGGCGCTCTGGGCGCGGGTCTCGTTGCTCGGCTCGGCGGACATGGAGACGGGTATCTAGCAGCGGGCGCCACCGGGCCACAAGGCTGGCCGTCAGCGGGATGGCGTCCGGTGGGCATCGGTCAAAGCCAGCCTGGCACGACGCGCGGTCCGGACCGCGACCGTCACTTCGTCTTCAGCTTGGTCTTGAGCGCCGCGAGCCGCTTTTCCCAATCCGACCACGACGACGCCCAGTCGTCGCCGGTGAAGCGCGCCTTGGCGTCGGACCACGATGCGTCGAGCGCCTTGAGCTGGGCCGCGGCTTCGTCGCGTTTCTTCCACTTCATGAGCGCCTCGGCGAGGCACAGACGGTTCTCCGGGAATCCCGGCGCGAGCTTCACGGCGTGCTCCAGATGCGTCCGCGCCTTGGCGTGGCTGCCGATGCTGGCGGGCCAGCCCGGGGCCTCGAGGTAGAGCAGGCCGAGACCGCGGTCGGGTCCGCCGGAGTCGAACGTCTCGTCGATCTCCTTCGCGGCGAGCCAGTGCCTCTCCATCTCGCGGACCAGCTTGAGCGCGCCGAGCGCCTTCGTGCGGGCCAGTTGGCCGAGATCGAGCCCGAGGTAGTAGTGCGCCGGCGCGGACCTCGGGTCGCGGACGACCGCGGCGCGGCAGGCGCGGATCGCCTCCTCGGCGATGGCGGCGCGGCGCCGGTCGTCGGGGGCATATTCGGCGTGGTCGAACGCGGCGCGGGCGAACTTCCAGGCGTTGGTGACGTCGTCCGGAGCCGCGGTCCAAGCGGCGCGGGCCTGGGTGAAAACGGCCTCGGCGTGGGCGCGGATGATGTCGTCCCCGGCACCGAGGGCCGTCGTCGCGACCGCGGCGGCGAGCGCGAACCCCACGCGGAAGAGGCGCGCGGGCCCGGCCACGAGGCGAGATTGGGCTTGCCGGGACTTCATCGGGCTCACTATATCCCTTGCGTCTGTCTGAGACAGCAATGGTTTCCACGCCGAACATGTTCAAACTTCAACCGGAGAGGGTCGCTTGAGTCGTCCGTTCTCCTCCCGCTTCACCCCTCCGCAGCCGCAGTACCGTGTCAACGGCAAGATCCGTGCCCGCGAGGTCCGGGTGATCGGTCCGGACGGTCAGCAGGTGGGCGTCATCGACCTGGCGGTGGCGATCAACATGGCCCGGGCCCAAGGCCTCGACCTCGTCGAGATCGCTGCGACGGCCAATCCTCCGGTCTGCCGTATCGTGGACTTCGGCAAGTTCAAGTACGAGATGGCGAAGAAGGACAACGAGTCCAAGAAGACCCAGCACGCCAACCTCGTCAAAGAGGTGCAGCTCACGCCCCGCATCGATCCGCACGACCTCGGCATCAAGCTCGACCACGCGGTCGGCTTCCTCTGCGAGGACATGAAGGTGAAGGTCGCGCTCCGGTTCCGCGGCCGCGAGATGGCCCACACCGAGATCGGCCGCGCCGTCGTCGACAAGTTCCTCAAGGACATCTCGCCTTGGGGCGTCGCCGATTTCCCGCCCAAGCTGATCGGCAAATCCATCAACGTGATGGTCAGCCCGCTGCCCAAGCAGAAGCGCGCCAAAGACCCCAAGGAGGTCGGCACCCTTCCGTCCGAGCTCCACGCCAACGACACCCCGGCGCAGGTGCTCGCCGCCAAGGCGGCCGGTCTCGGCCCGGTCCATTCTCCGATCCCGCTGCGCAACCCGGTGCCCACGGTCATCCGCCCGCCCGGCTTCGTGAAGGAGCCGGCGCCGCACATCGTGCAACCGCTGCCGCCTACCGACGCTCCGGCGGCCCCCTGAACGGGATCCGTCACGGGGAAGAAATGAAAAGGCCTCGTCCTCGGACGCGGCCTTTTTCGTTCCCGGGCGGCCCACGTGCACGGGCCCGTCGGCGTTCCGTTCCAGGTCTTCCTGCTTCAGGTCGTCGTCGGTGGCGTCGTCGGCGCCGCTGCCAGCAGCCCCTTCTTGCGCAGCATCGCTTCCATCACCTGGTCCATCGCATGGTCGGCCAGCGGTTTGGTGACCTCGTCGAGCCGCGCGGTGGCGGCCTTGAGCTGCGCAGGGTCGCCGGTCCGGGTCTTCGGGTTCTCCAAGGACAGCACGGCCTCGACCGCTTCCAGCGCGTCCTCGATCTGGCGTTTGTAGTCCGCGTCGAGGTCGGCGTCGTACTCGGCCATCGTGGCGCGGGTCGCGGTGAGGGTCTCGGCGGCGCGGAGCTTGGCCTCGATCCATTGGCGCGCGCGCAGGTCGTCGAAGGCGTGCTCGACCGATTCCTCGACCATCCGCTGCACGTCCTCGTCGGCGACGTCCACGGCGGACTTCATCTGCACGATCTGCTGGCTGCCCGTCTTCACGTCGCGGGCGAGC
>CANGMH010000130.1 GCA_947454005.1 Verrucomicrobiota bacterium | reverse complement strand
CTATTTCTCAAAACCGGCGATGCAATATTCGGGTCCGAGGAGGCCACGCTCTCCGTGCAGTTGCATAGCTATAATTTTCGGAGAACTATCGAGTATCCAATTGCAGGGAAAACCTATGAACATAGATGGCGTGTATCCCATGACTGGAAAGGCAATCTCGCCTATACATATTATATGGTTGAAAACGGCGCGACGGTGCCGTCCAGTATATCGACTTCACCCTTCACTCTCGGCGGTCAGAACGGTCTGCCGTTGACAAAGCGGGTTTACCAATGTCAAAGGATAACCCCGAACTCCAATATTATCGAATCTGAAAGTTCATTCATGGATTTGAAGGTATCGCACACGGTGACGAAGCCTGGAGGGTACTGGTATACGCCTCCGGTCAGCGTCGATGTGGACTTGAACTTTGTTGTCAACAGGCTTCCTGAAACATGTGATGGCCAGACCCTGACAGGGCTCCCCAAGACGAGCTCCTGCAGTGTCATGCGGAATGGATCGATTATTTGGAATTATCCGCATGTCAACTATGACGTCATCGGAGGAAATATAATCATTCCTTGAGCCTCTTCCTCCCAATTTTGATATCTCATATGAAGGTAAAAATGCTGATGGTTGTGATCAGCGTGCTCGGGATAACAATCCTGGCATATCTCTTGGAGAAGCATCGGCCGATTGTCATGGAGACAAGTGATGCCGCAGGTTCTCCCCAGGACAGCG
The DNA here is from genome assembly GCA_947454005.1 of Verrucomicrobiota bacterium. Taxonomy (GTDB): domain Bacteria; phylum Verrucomicrobiota; class Verrucomicrobiia; order Limisphaerales; family UBA9464; genus CAIVQB01. The sequence goes on along the minus strand of CANGMH010000130.1, from coordinate 9,536 downwards.
CCCCGGGACATCCTCGAAAAGATAGCGGACGCGTCACCGCAGCATTCTCGGCCGCTTCGAGAAACGTTCAAACGGTGCCTGTCCAGATTTTCGCAGCAGGGACATTCGGCGCTGCCAGCAACAGCGTCGTTGCGTTGTTGGAAAGATATTCTCTACCCCCGGACCCTGAGGTGATACAAAACTGCATCAATGCTGTGCGTGATGTGAATGAGCGGAACTTGTACTGGAATCGCATGATGAAGGAGCGGGGCGACGAGATGGATGATGTCAGAATCGATCCCGCTTTATCAGAAGCGGAGCGGAAAAGAAAATTGACTGGTCTTGGATATAGTATGTCGGCGGACAGAATAGGGCTCGCTCTGGAGCTGGAGCAGTCGAGGAAGCTATTGGTTGATACACTGAACACAATGATTACAGGTCTGAATCCTTCCTTCTTTGATGATCTCTACTCCAGTGTCCCTCCCCCGAAGGAGCACATTGAACGCCAATAAGATACGGCTCAGATCTCAATGGTCTGCTTCGCGCGGAGTCGCCCATCTGGAACATGGACGTCATACCGGAAGACCACCGACGTCCGACAAGAGGCATGCAGGCAAGTCAGCGACGCGGTTCGCCGCGTGCGTATAAGTCTCGTTGGACGACCGGCGCAAGCCGGGCTGCCGGCTGGTACCCGCCCGCGGGAACGGGCAAAGGAAGGCGTATAAGGCGAAGGAGCGGGCTTGACGTGGTCCGGGTCCGCCCCAATCGACGTCTATGCCTCTCCCGTCCCATACTCGCTCCGCGCACGACGCCTTCTTCGACCCCATCCGCGGCGTCGCCCGGCGTTCCCCAAGTCACCGACCCTGCCTGGATCTCTCCGACGAGCAATGGCTCGTCCTCGACCTCCACCGCGTCCTTGAGTCCACCCCCAGCGGCCGCGGCTTCCTTCAGGAGAATGGCCCCCGATCCAACTACTTCTCCTCCCTCGTCAGCGAGCGCCTGGGCGAGGTTGCGCGTGACGTCAACGCCCTGCTCCTCGCCGCCGCTGAGGCCGGTGTCCACATCGCCACCATCTCCGATTTGGCCCGTTACCGCTGCTTCGCCTCCGACGGCCACTGGCACGGCGCCAAGGCCCATGATTCCCGGGGCGAATCGGGCTCCAAGCCCGTCGTGGGCCACTTCTATTCCTTGGACATGCACAACCACCGCCTGCGTCACCTCGCCGCCGCCGAGGCGCCCCAGGAGTACGACATGAGCATCGTCAAGCGCCTCGGGCCTCGCGGCCTCGAGGAGGGCGTGGCCATGCGCTCCCGGATGCTGCGGGTCCACGACCGCGCCGGCATCGACTTCAAGTTCTGGGGCCGCTGCCGGTGCGAATGTGCCCCCTACTGCCTTTGCCGGGTCAAGGAGGGGATGGTCTTCGAGCACCTCGAGGACTGGGACTTGGACGCAACTGACCCGCGCAACCGATCATCGCCGCGCCGAACGACGGATGGTCGACGTACGCGTCTCCGGTGATGATGAGCACGTCGAGCTCGTCCCAACCGCGGGCATCCATCTCGGCGCGCGACATGGGGAGGAACGCGGACGGAGCCGGAGCCGGTCTGGGCTTCGGCTTCGCGGAGAATTTGATGGGGACGGTGGCCACGTACGCCGCGTAGGGAACCCCGTCGCGGGCCGTTGCGTAAATGGAAGCGGACGGAAGTGGTCTGGTTCAACGCGCTACGGGTCAAGGCGATAAGCCTCTAATGGATACACGCCGCCGCCGGAGGATATCTACAGACTGAATGGTTCAAAAGAGCCACCCCAACGGGTGGTGGCAAATAGCTAAGAAACAATCGGCCAATACGCATACCCCCCGTACACTACCTCTTTCGCCTCCAACGTGCTTTGGGACCTCGACCCGTGGGCTCGATTCGGCCCGCACGTTTCTCTTCTTGGAGAAGCCGACGAATGAGGTCGGTTCCAACGGTAGGACAAGCTGCCTTGAGTTGGCCGATGGAGAATGGAGTCCGGAATTTCCCGATGGTGTCCAAAACCATGGCGGACTTGGAGCCCTTGGCGGTTGAAACCGATCCTGCCCGTTCCTCGAACTGCCGGTATGCGCCGGTGAGCACGACGCTCAAAAAATACTCGGTCCAAGGTTGTAGAGTGTGCCCCGTCTCATGCCAGTTCTGCGATGAGCGATAAAGCGTGTCGTAGTATTGATCGCGGGTTTGTTCCACGAGCAGTTCAAGACTCACGTAGCGGCCAACTTCGTAATCGGCTTGGTAGAGCAGCAGCAGACTGATGAGGCGGGCCAACCGACCGTTGCCGTCCCGAAAAGGATGGATACACAGAAAGTCCAGCACATAGGCCGGAATCAGCAGCAAGCGCTCCACTTGCCGGCTCTCCCACAACATGGCGAAACGGTCATGCAGCTCACGCATGGCGTCTTCAGTGAGGTGCGGAGGCACAGGTTGAAAGCGGAGGAACTTCGAACCATCGGGCCTGAGCTCCGCAATCTCGTTCGCGGAGGATTTCCATCGTCCACCATCCTCGTTCGTGTGCCGGAAGAGGTCGCGATGCATTTGCAGCACTAGCCCTGAGTTGAACCGCATCTCGTGGGCATTCGCATGGATTGTCTGCAAGACATCCCGATACCCGGCAATTTCTTGTTCAGAGCGGTCTTTGGGCGTCGTCTTGCTTCCCACGAGCGCCTTGATGCGCTCAAGCGGGGCGGTGACGCCCTCGATGCGGTTGCTGGATTCGGTGCTTTGGATGATCGCCGCTTCGCGGAGAGTCTTGAGCAATTGGGGTGATTGATTCTGGTGAAGTGCGTGCCGTCCCTTGTGTTCCCCGATGAGTCGGATGGTCTGCAACAACCGCTGGGTGATCGGTTGGCGGACGATGAAATCTGGACTGAACGAACGCATGAAAAGCGGCAATCTTTACCGGCCTGTCCAAATACCTAGACGGCGGACCGTGTATCGGTCCGCCGTCGTTGTGTGATAGCGGAACAGGTCAGTTGAACTTGTTCTTCCGGTACGCGCCCATGGCGGGGGCGTCGGGGTTCACTTCGGGGCCGAAGTAGCGGAGGCAGACGAGCGGTTCGGTCTCGCTGGTGTTCTCGAAGGTCACGCCGGCCTTCGCACCGTCCTCGGTGCAGAAGTATTCGTCCTCGGTCAGTTCGTTGAAGCGGATGAGCTTCGGGCTGACCAGCGGCTGGCCGTTGATTTTGCCGGAGCCCTGCACGCAGATCAGGCCGTAGGCGCCGGTGTCCTTCACGACCGCTTTGGTGCCGGGATCCACGGTCAGCTCCTTGGCGGTGAAGAGCTGTTCGCCGTCCACCTTGCCGTAGACAATCCAGCGGTCGACGTAGCCTTCCTTGCGGGTGTCGGCTACGGGCACAGGCTCGAGGTAGTGGTTGTCCTTGAAGTTGGGGTCGACGTTCTTCTCCCAGTCGAGCTGTTCGACGATGAAGTCGATGTCCTTGTGCTTGCTCTTGGGCATGTCCTTCACGAGCAGGCTCCAGGGCACCTCACGGCCTTCCACGAGGTTCTGGTACATTCCGAAGACATCGCTGCCCCACTGCGGCTCGTAGGTGCAGAGGCTGCCTGGCGCGTGGAGGATGCACGGATCGATGAGCCAGCCGGAACCGACCTTGAGGCGGTAGGCCTTGGAGAGGTCGAGGATGCCGTTGTCGCCCTTGTTCCAGTTCTCGATGCACTTGCGGACCTGGGCCTTGGTCGTGCCCGGCTCGAAGCCCATGAAGGTGTAGGGGAAGTTGTTGCCGACGTTGTTGTGCTGCGGCGGGAAGTAGTAGCTCTCCGGCTTGCCTTCTTGGCCGACCAGCTTGGCCTGCTTGGCGGACTGGTGCATGTGGTGGGGGATCGGCCCCATGTTGTCGAAGAACTTCGAGTAGACGGGCCAGCGGCCGTACTTCTTCCAGATCGCCTTGCCGACGAGCGTGGCGCCGGTGTCCTCGACGGCCTGCGCGAGCGTGAAGCGTTCCTTGCCGACGACGCAGTAGTTCAGGCCCTCGTCCCACGCACGGCCTTCGTTGGCGGTCGGGGTGGTGGAGGCGAACCAGCGTTCGTCGATGCCGCCGCGGTTCAGGCCGTAGGCGTAGGTGTCGTCCGGATGGAGCTTGATGCGGAGGCCCGGCTGGAGGAAGGAGCGCGGGACCCAAGCGGGCGCGAGGCGGAGCAGGCCGCCGGTGCGGGAGAGTTCGGCGGCGACCTTCGCGGAGGTGTTGCCTTTGGTGGTCTTGAGCTGGTTGACGGTGTTCATGATGAACTGGTGCGTGTTGCGTTTTCGGAGGATGGACTGGCGACTTGCGACCAGCGTAGCGACAGCGTGGCGGGCGCCGCCAACGGAAAAGTCCCGGCACGGCGCGGGATCCCGGCCTACGGACGCGGCCGGGGATGCCGTCGGCGCCAGACCGCGAAGTGGTCGAGCATCCCGCCGAGCTTGGTCTCGAGCTGCTTGAACTCGCGGTGGTCGTCGTCGAAGCCGTCCGCGAAATGGTCCGGGATGGCGTCGTTGGCCTTCACGAAATAGGCCAATGCCCGCCGGAGCCAGGGATCGAGGTCCGACCAATCGGGCCCGGTGCGATAGCGGCCTTGGTCGACGGTCTCGAGCAGGTCGTGCGACAACGTCACCAGCCGGTAGAGCTCGGCATGGACCGGGTTCGAGAGGTCCAGCGAGGCCAGCTTCGCGTCGATCTGCGGCCGCAACCAATCGTTGCGGGCGATGGGCAGCACCAGTTCGATCTCGATGACCGAGACGGTCCGCTCCTCGAAATAGGCGAAGAGCCGGTGGAACATCCGCGAGTTCTTGCGGGGACGCTGGGCGTGCATCGATGCGACGGGTGGAAGGCGGACGGCCCGTTTTTGGACGAGGTGCGGCGGACTTGGAAGCCGCATTCTTGTCGAGGCCCGCCGCCGGGGCGGGACGGACGCGATGAAACTTCCATCGTTCTCGCGGGTGTTCCGGTGGGGATCCGCCCGGAGAATCCGATCGGCTGGAAGAATCCAGCGTGCTCTCTTGCCGCGGTCCCGCGAAATCGAATGAAAACCGAACTGTTGTCCGCCGCCCTCCTCGTCGCCGTCGTCACCACCGGCTGCATCCACACCCAAGAGACCGTCACCAAGGATGAGCCGCGCGTCGCGGTCGAGTTCGAGAACGAGGCCGCCGGCCGCTTGTTCTACGAGACCTTGAGCAAGATCCCCGGCAGCGGATCGCGCCGCGAGAACTCGACGTCGATCGAGATCCCGGTGGTCTTCGAGCACACCACGAAGACCGTCCGCGGCCCGAACACGGCTTTCAACGAGGCGGTCGCCCGCACCGACACGAACCGGGACCACAAGATCACCGAGACCGAGGCGAAGATCTTCGCCGCGCAGGTGAAGTGACCGGCGGATGGATCACTTCGCGATCGTGGCGCGTTCCTGGAGCCACTTGAGGTCCGGGTTCCCGGGGAAGTAACGGAAGTGGTTCGCGCCGTCGGCGAGCGAGGCGGCCACCGTGTCCGGCGACCGCCAGCGGTGGCTCTCCACGTGTCCGTCGGCGAAAGCGACGTTGCCCGAGCCGCCGTGCTGCGCGGACGGCAGGTGGTAGAACAGGCCGGTCTCGCCCATCGCGACGGCGAAGGCGGAGAAGCACAAGCTGTCGGGCCCGACGTCGATGAACGAGAGGATCCGGTCCGGTCCGGCGGGCGCAAGATCGCTCGTCTTGTCGAAGGAGCGGAACCGGTCGCTGTCGAACTCGGCGACCGGCGCGAGCCATCCCAGCCAGCTGTTGAGCGAGTAGCTGCGGACCTTGTGCTCGGCCTTGCCTTGATAGTTGAAGACCGCGCGATCGGCCGGGCACTTGTAGATCGCGATCGACGGCAGATAGCTGGCGAACGCGGCCAGCTTCCTGTCGGTGAGGAACGCGGTGTTGGTGAACGCCTCGGGCTGGGTGTGCCGGCCGCTGAGGACCCAGAGCCGTTGCCCGCCGAGCTCTTCCGGGATGCCGTGGCCGTTCGGTGCCAGCCGGTCCGCATGGTCGTCGGCGTAGAGCTGGCCGGTCAGGGCCAGCTGGCGTTCGTTGCCCATGCAGCGCGCCCGCAAGGCGCTGGCCTTCGCTCCCGACAGCGCCGGCAGGAGCAGCGCCGCCAGCACCGCGATCACCGCGACGACCACCAGCAGTTCGACGAGCGTGAACGCGTTTCGGGCGCGGTGGCCGGGGTGGAGCACGGATGGACCTTAGCCGGTCCGCGCGCGGTGTCAGGGGCGGAGATAGTTCCTCTTTTTGCCGTCGCCCGAGGTCCGTAGACTCGTCCGCATGGACAAGGACCAAGTCGCCGCCATCCTGGTCGAGATCGGGACGCTCCTGGAGCTCAAGGGGGAGAACCCGTTCAAGACCCGCGCCTACGTGAACGGCGCCCGGACCTTGGAAGGCCTGACCGAACCGCTCGAGAAGATCGTCGCCGAGAACCGTCTCGGCGAGCTCAAGGGCTTCGGCGAGGCGCTCCAGGAGAAGGTCGCGACTCTGGTGACGACCGGACGGCTTCCCTACTATGAGACGCTGAAGGCGTCGCTGCCGCCCGGCCTCATCGAGATGCTCGACCTCCAGGGCGTCGGACCCAAGAAGGTGAAGAAGCTCCACGACGAGCTCGGCGTGGATTCCATCGAGAAGCTCGAAGCCGCGTGCAAGGACGGCCGTGTCGCCGCGTTGGACGGATTCGGCGAGAAGTCCCAGACCAAGATCATCGAGGCCATCGCCTTCCGCCGGCAGTTCGCCTCGCGGCACCGCCTCTTTGACGCGCTCAAGGTCGCCGAACCGGTCCTCGAGTCCTTGCGCGGGCATCCCGACGTCATCCGCTGCAGCACCGCCGGCAGCCTGCGCCGGTGGAAGGAGGTCATCGGCGACATCGATTTCCTCGTCTCGTCGAAGGCCCCCGCGGAGGTGATCGCGTTCTTCGTCGGCCAGCCGGGCGTCCGGAGCGTGCTCGCCCAAGGCGAGACCAAGGCCAGCGTGATCCTCGGGGAAGGCATCCAGGCGGATCTCCGCGTGGTGGCCGACGTGGAGTACCCGTTCGCGCTCGCCTACTTCACCGGCAGCAAGGAGCACAACATCGCCATGCGCCAACGTGCGATCGCGCGCGGGTTGCGGCTCAACGAATACGGGCTTTTCCGCAGCAAGGAGGAGACGCGCGACCCGGCCCTGCGCGTCGGGTGCGCCGAGGAGAAGGACATCTTCGCCGAGCTGGGCCTGCCCTATATCCCGCCGGAGCTGCGGGAGGACCTCGGCGAGTTCACGGCCGGCGAGGCGGGCGATCTGCCGCGACTGATCGAGTGGACCGACCTGAAAGGCTCCCTGCACAACCACTCGGACTGGAGCGACGGGCGGAACACGCTCGAAGCCATCGCCGCCCAGGCCCACGAGCTCGGGCTCGACTACTGGGCGATCACCGACCACTCGCGCGCGAGCTTCCAGGCCAACGGTCTCGACGAGGACCGGCTGCGTCGACAGCTCAAGGCCGTCGCCGAGGTGAACCGGTCCTACGCCGAGGAAGGCAGCGACTTCCGGCTGCTCACCGGCAGCGAGGTGGACATCCTCAAGGACGGCCTCGACCTCGGTGACGACCTGCTCGCGGAGCTCGATGTCGTGGTCGCCAGCCTGCATGTGCCGGCGAGCGACGAGGCCGAGAATACCCGGCGCTTCATCCGCGCCGCCGAGAACCCCTTCGTCCACATGCTCGGCCACCTGAGCGGACGCCTCCTGCTCGAGCGAGACGCCTACAAGCTCGACCAGCGCGCGGTGATCGACGCCTGCGCCGCGACCGGCACCTGGATCGAGCTGAACGCCTCGCCTTACCGGTTTGACCTCGATTGGCGGCTCTGGCGGTACGCCAAGGAGAAGGGCGTGAAGTGCGTGATCAACTGCGACGCCCATCGGCTCGAGCACGTCCAATGGTTCCGGCTCGGCGCCGGCATCGCGCGCAAGGGCTGGCTCACCAAGGCCGACGTCGTCAACACGCTGCCGCTCGCGGCGCTACGCGCCGAGCTGCGGAAGAAGCGGGATCGGGCGGTCCGTTGACGTCCGTCAACGGGGCGGCGACCAGCTGTTGAGGGAACGCTCATCGCCCCGCGCGCCCTCGATGCCGAGGCCCTCCATCACCTCGCCGATGAAGTAGAGCGATCCCGTCACCAGCACGAACGGATCGGCCGCGACGAGCTTCAGCGCGGCGCTTGCCGATCCCGCGGCCTTGACCGGGCGTCCGGCGCCGGTCGCGACGCAGGCGGCGCGGAGGTCCTCGGCGGTGACGGTCCGCTCGCTCCCGACCGGAGCGGTCACCACGCGGGAGGCGAGCGGGACGAGGTCCGCGGCCATCGCGCGCCAGTCCTTGTCGGCCAACATGCCGAGCACGAGCGTCGGGCGCTTGCCGGGGAACGCTTCCGCGAGCGCCGTCCGGAGCGCGGCGATCCCGGCGGGATTGTGCGCGCCGTCGAGCACGAGCGTCTGGGCGCCGCGCCGGACCACCTGGAGGCGTCCCGGCCAGCTCACCCCGGCCAATCCCTCCCGCAGCTGCGCGTCGTCGACCGGCAGCACGAAGCGCAACAGCCGCACCGTCGCGGCCGCGAGCGCCGCGTTGGCCCGCTGATGGCGGCCGAGCAGCGGGATCTCCGTGTCGAAGCGCGCGATCTCCGGCTCGCCGAGCGTGATCACCGGGGCGTCGAGCTCCTTGGCCTTGTGGACGATGATGGCCAGGGCATCGGGTTCCTCCGCGGCGGTGACGACCGGCACGCCGGGCTTGATGATGCCGGCCTTCTCGCTCGCGATGGCGGCGATGGTGTCGCCGAGGACCCGTTGGTGGTCGAAGGCCACGTTGGTGACCACGCTGGCGAGGGGGGTGACGATGTTCGTCGCGTCCAGGCGCCCGCCCAGGCCCGTCTCCCAGATGACGAGGTCCACGCGCTGCTCCGCCAGATAGCGCAGCGCGAGCACGGTCGTGAACTCGAAGAAGGTCGGCGTGAGTCCGTCCGCGAGCGCCTTCAACTCGGCGACGTGCCGCGCGAGGTCGGCGTCGGCGATGGGGACGCGTCCGACCTGGATCCGTTCGCCGAAGCGCACGAGATGCGGCGACGTGTAGAGCCCGACCTTGAGGCCCGCCTTGCGGTACACGCTTTCCAGCAGCGCGCAGGTCGAGCCCTTGCCGTTCGTCCCCGCCACGTGGATGAAGCGCAGGCGTTCCTGCGGATCACCGGCGAGCGCGGCCAGCTTGCGCGTGGTCCCGAGGCCGGGCTGGAAACCGTGGAGCTGGAGCGAACGCAGGTGCGCGATGGCCTCGTCGTAGGTCACGCGGCAACTGGTAAACGCGAATCCGCCGGAGGCGAAGCCCGAAGCGCGCCCCCCGTTCCAACCGGCGTTCGACAGCGGGCGGCCGGGATGGTCTCTTCGGCGCGCCATGCGACTGACCTTCCGCCGTTTCGACCTCGCGCTGAGACATTCGTGGGCGATTTCGACCGACCTCGGGCAAGGCGGCGGGAAATCGGCGTATCCGGTCGTGTTCGCCGAGCTCGTGGACG
>CANGMH010000129.1 GCA_947454005.1 Verrucomicrobiota bacterium | reverse complement strand
GGACAAGTATTATCCCATCCATCGCCTCGCGCCGCCTCTGGTGGATCAATCCACCAACCCCCAGATCCTCACCACCGGCATCAAGGTCATCGATCTGATCTGTCCCTTCTTGAAGGGCGGCAAAGTCGGCGCCTTCGGTGGCGCAGGCGTCGGCAAGACGGTCGTCATCATGGAGCTGATCAACAACATCGCGAAGCTGCACGGCGGCGTCTCCGTGTTCGCGGGCGTCGGCGAGCGCACGCGCGAAGGCAACGATCTCTACCACGAGATGGCCGAGGCCGGCGTGATCAACACCAAGGAGTTGGACAAGTCCCGTATCGCGCTGGTCTTCGGCCAGATGAGCGAGCCCCCGGGAGCCCGTCTCCGCGTCGCGCTCTCCGGTCTGGCGATGACCGAGTACTTCCGCGACGAGAAGAACCAGGACGTGCTCCTGTTCGTCGACAACATCTTCCGCTTCTCGCAGGCCGGTTCCGAGGTGTCCGCGCTCCTCGGCCGCACCCCGAGCGCCGTCGGTTACCAGCCGACCCTCGCGGCGGAGATGGGCAACCTCCAGGAACGCATCACCTCGACCAAGAAGGGCTCGATCACCTCGTTCCAAGCGGTGTACGTGCCGGCGGACGACCTCACCGATCCCGCGCCGGCGACCACGTTCGCGCACTTGGACGCGACCATCGTGCTCGAGCGTTCCATCGCCGAGCTCGGCATCTTCCCGGCCGTCGATCCGTTGGCGTCCAACTCCCGCGCCTTGGCGCCCGAGTTCGTCGGCGAAGAGCACTACAACGTCGCCCGCGGCGTGCAGAAGGTGCTCCAGCGCTACAAGGACCTGCAGGACATCATCGCGATCCTCGGCATGGACGAGCTCTCGCCCGAGGACAAGACCACGGTCTTCCGCGCGCGCAAGATCCAGAAGTTCCTCAGCCAGCCGTTCACGGTCGCCGAGCAGTTCACCGGCCGTCCGGGCAAGCAGGTCCCGGTCGCAGAGACCGTGCGCAGCTTCAAGGAGATCCTCGAGGGCAAGTACGACGACGTGCCCGAAGCGAACTTCTACATGAAGGGCGGCATCGACGAGATCAAGGAATGACGGACGGCGAAGGACGGGCGGTCCGCCCGTCCGGCGCATCCATCGAACCAACATCGCAATGGCCACGATCAAGCTCGAAATCGTCACCCCCGAAGCCAAGATCTACTCGGAGGATGTGGACATGGTCACCCTGCCCGGGATCGAGGGCGAGATGGGCATCTACCCGATGCACATCCCGCTCATGACCCAGGTGGCCGCGGGCGAGGTCGCTGCGCGCAAGGGCGGACAGGATTACTTCCTCGCCGTCGGCGACGGCTTCGTGGAGGTCACCGGCGACCGCGTCGCCATCCTCACCGACATGGCGATCCGCGCCGAGAACATCGACGAGGCCAAGGCGGAAGAAGCCCGCAAGCGTGCCGAGGCCCGTCTCGACGAGAAGCTCAGCGAAGAGGAGACCGCGACCGTCCAGGCCGCGCTGCTCAACTCGCTCACCCAGCTCAACGTGAAGCGCCGGCAACGCCGCTGATCCGGTCCGCTTCTCCCACGACCCCGGCGCGACCCGCCGGGGTCTTTCGTTTTCTGGGGTCCATCGTCGCGGCGGATCTTCCCCTCGCAACGGTCGGCCGGCCGAAGTTAGCGTCAGTCCAAGATGGAAGGTCCGCTCCTCGTCGTCCGGCAACTCGTCAAACGCTTCGGTGGGCGGACGGCGGTGGATGGCGTGTCCTTCGAGGTCCGCGCCGGCGAGGCGGTCGGTCTGCTCGGGCCCAACGGCGCAGGGAAGACCACCACGTTGTCGATGGTGTCGGGCTTATTGGCGGCCGATTCGGGCGAGGTGCTCCTGGCCGGTCGTCCTATCGAGGGCGACACCGATCCGCGCAAGCGGCTGCTCGGATTGGTGCCGCAGGAGCTGGCTCTCTACGAGCCGATCTCCGCGTGGGACAACCTGGCTTTCTTCGGCGCGCTCCAAGGTCTCCGAGGCGCGGCGCTCGCCGATGCTTCCCGTTCCGCGCTTGAGCTGGTCGGCCTCGCCGACCGGGCGAAGGACACGGTGAAGACGTTCTCCGGCGGCATGAAACGCCGCCTCAATCTCGCCGTCGCGCTCTTGCACGATCCACAGCTGCTGTTGCTCGACGAACCGACGGTCGGTGTCGATCCGCAGAGCCGGAACGCGCTTTTCGACAACATCGAGGCGTTGCGCCGCCGCGGGAAGACCATCCTCTACACCACGCACTACATGGAGGAGGTCGAGCGGTTGTGCGACCGCGTCATCATCATGGACCACGGGCAAGTGATCGCGGACGACACCTTGGCCGGGCTGAAGCGGCGAGAACGCGGGGCGGCGCAGGTCTGCTGCGAGTTGTCGGTGTCCGTCGACGCGGCATGCCTCGAAGTGATCGGCGGGCTCCCGGGCATCCTGCGCGCCGAGCTCGACGGGACGCGCCTGACGCTGCACGTCGCCGACCTCCACGACGGCCTGGGTGCCGCGCTCGGTCATCTGCGCCGCATCGATGTCGTCGTCACCTCGGTCGGCTCGCGGCAGCCGAGCCTGGAGGACATCTTCCTCGCCCTGACCGGCCGGACGCTCCGCGACGTATGACGCAGATCCTCGCCATCATCCGCAACGACCTGAAGGTCTACTTCAGCGACCGCCGCGCGTTCATCATGTTGTTCATCGTGCCCATCGGCCTCGCGTCGTTCATGGGCTCGGTGTTCAACGGCACGGGCGGTCCGTCGGGCGGTGGAGGCATGGCCATCCTGATCGTCGACCAGGACGGTTCGGCGGTGTCCCGCGGGGTGGTGGAGGCGTTCGCGACCGATCCGAACTTCCGCGTCGCCGTCACCAACGAAGCCGCCGCGCGCGAGCTCGTGCTGAACGGCAAGCGGCCGGTCGCTCTCGTGCTGCCGAAAGGGCTCGGCACCGATATCCTTCCGGGTCTTTTCGACACCGATCGCAAGCCGGTCATCGCGGTGTTGCACGACCCGTCGCACCCGATGGAGAAGTCGATGGTCGAAGGCATGCTGGTCCCGAAGGTCATCCGGTCCGTCGCGCAGAACGGCCTGGACGCCGAGCTGGGCCGCGATTTCATCCGCCGGGGCCTCACGAACCTGGACTCCGCTGCCCGCATGGCCCCGCGCGACCGCGAGCTCTATCGAGGGATGATGGAGCGGGCCGATGAGTTCTTGGCCGCCCGGACGAACCGCCCGCTCTTCGGCTCGGTAGGAGGAGGGAAGAAGGACGCGGCCAGCGGAGGCAACGGCGGACCCGACCTGCCGATGCCGTTCGTCGCGAAGAGCGTCCCGCTCGTCCGGAGCACGAACGGCCGGTACAACGGCTATGCGCATTCGTTCGCGGGCATGAGCCTGCAGTTCGTGATGATGTCGATGCTCGACATGTCGGTGGGGCTCCTGCGGGAGCGGGAATCCGGGATGTTCCGCCGCTTGCGTTCGACGCCGTTGTCGCGCGCCACGCTGCTGATCGGGAAGGGGCTCAGCTACGCGTTGGTCGGCTTCGTCTCGCTGGCCGGTTGCTTCGCCTTCGCGATGGTCGTGTTCGGCGTGCGGATCGAAGGGAGCTGGACGGGTTTCATCGCGTGCCTCGTGCTGACGTCCACGATGGCGTCGTCGCTGGCGCTGGGGATGGCGGCGCTGGGGCGGACGCCGGCGGGCACCCGCGGCATCGGCATCGCGGTGCTGCTGCTGCTCCTGATGGTGGGCGGGGCCTGGGTGCCGTCGTTCATCCTGCCGCGGTGGATCCAGCAGGCCGCGTTGGTGACGCCGACGCGTTGGGCGCTGGATTGCTTCGATTCGATGACGTGGCGCGGCCTCGGGCTCGACGCGGCCTATGGGTCGATCGGGTTCCTGCTCGGCTTCACCGTGCTGGCGGCCTCGGTCACGTGGCTGCGGTTCCGCTGGGATGCGGAGTGATCGGCGGTGCGGCCTCCGCGGCAGGGAGGCGCGGGGCATCCTGCCTCACTTCGCCATGAACCAGTGGATGAACCCGCAGTGGTCGCAGACGAGGCAGTAGGCCTGCCGGTCCGCCCAATCCGGGTTCATCGCGGTGCTGAGCGCGACGTCGATATGGGAGCGGCGCTTGTGGAACGACTCGTTGTGGCACATCAGGCACTTCAACTGGTGGCCATCGACTTGGGCGGTCTCGGGGGTGGTCTTCAGGATGGCGGGCATGGCTGGGTCGGGTGATGTCCGGCTAGGGCGCGACGGAGGAGAGGTCGGTCTTCTCGGGCGAGAAGATGCCATGCCGTTGCCGGGCAGGTTTCATGGGAGCGATGCGAGTAGGCCACGCCCTCGCGGCGAAGGGAAGCGTGGAGAAATCGCCCCGCGTCGCACTTTCATGGAACGTGAGACCTGAGACCTGCGACCTGAAACCTGAGACCTACCCGCCCGCCTTCGTCACCGCTTTGCCTGGTGGGCCAGCACGGCATCCGCCATCGCGGTCACGCTCTGCAGCGCCTGCTTCGCGACCTCGGCATCGGAGATCTTGAGGCCGTAGCCCTTGTCCAGCGCCACGACCAGCTGGAGGGCGTCCACCGAATCGAGCCCGAGTCCTTCGGGCCCGAACAGCGGCTGCGCGTCCGCGATCTCGGCGACGGTTCTCTGGAGCATGAGCGTCTCGACGAGCATCGCTTTGATCTCGTCGCGCAGGGCTTGCGGGTCGGTGGGCCGGTTCATCGGGACGGCCGGACCGTGCCCAAAGTCCGGCTGACGTCACAGCAGAAAGACCGGAGGCTGCGGGCACGGGGCCGACCTGGGGGTCCTGTGCTAGGCTACTGCCATCTGCGCGCCGCGTCCGGTGTGTCGAGCGGGGTTCCCGCCGGCGGCCGGGACCGATGCGCCGTCGCCGTTCCGTTCCCTCGCGCTATCCATGGACCGACGCCTGTGGTCCAATCCGCCTCCGTGTCCGCCGATCCTTCCGTAGCGACCACGCCCGGCTGGCAGAACCCTCTGCCCGGGCGTCTGCACAAACCGGTGCTCGGCCTCTTCGTCGCCTGGCTCGCCGTCTCGTCGGTCGTGCTCGCGCTGCGGTTGCCCTGGCCGGTGGACCTGCCTTGGCTCGACGCGCTGCTCTGGCCGCTCGCCGCGGCGACGTTGCTCGTCGGACTCGCCCGCCGGCTGCCGCTGCAGAACGTCGTCGCCACCGCGTTGCTCGCCGGCGGCATCGGCTTGGCGGTGCACTGGATCGGCGGCGTCACCGACGTGCCGTTCGGTCGGCGCGAATCCAGCGGGTTGATGGGCGACCGGCTGCTGCGGCACGTCCCTTGGGGATTGCCCTTCGTCTGGATCACCCTCGCCATCGCCTGCCGCGGCGTGGCACGGCTCATCCTGCGCCCTTGGCGCAAGCTCACCTACTACGGCTTCTGGGTGATGGGCGTCGCTGCGCTGCTCTCGCTGCTGACCGCCCTGGCGCTGGAGCCCTTCGCCCATGCGCGAGGTTGGTGGGTGTGGGAGACGCCGCGCGGTGTCTGGGCATGGCACACCGCGCCGTGGGTGGACTTTCTCGGATGGCTGCTCACCACCCTCGCGATCTACGGGTTCACCACGCCCTGGTTACTCAACAAACAGCCGGTGAAGCAGCCGACCGACTGGCATCCGCTGCTCGTGTGGGGACTGCTGTCGGCGTTCCTGACCTTGGGCAACGCGCTCGCCGGTGCATGGGATGCCGTGGTGCTGGTCTCGGTCGGAGCGGGGTACGCGGTCCACCGCGCGGTGCAGGGCGGGCGCTGGTGACGCCACCGAGGGCTAACGCGGCTCCGCGGAGATGTCCGTCGGCACGGGTTTCTTCCGCAGTCCCAACCTGGAGACGCGCAGGCCGGCGAGCTCCTCGACCGTGAGCTCGAAGTGCCCGAGGTGGACGCGGTCGTTGCGCTTGGGGAAGCCGCCGAGCTGCTGCGTGACCCATCCGCTCACGGTCGCGACGTCCGGCACGTCCAAGGTCTCTCCGGTGAGCTCCGCCAGTTCGAAGAGCGGCAGCGCGCCGTCGAGTTCCCAGGCATCGTCGCCGCGCCGGACGAGGCGGGGCTTCTCGTGGTCGAACTCGTCCTGGATCTGGCCGACGAGCTCCTCGAGCACGTTCTCCAAGGTGATCATGCCGGTGGTGCCGCCGTATTCGTCGACCACGAGCGCGAAGTGCAGCTTCCGGTCGAGGAAGAGCTGGAGGAGCTTCTCCAGCCGCGCGGTCTCGGGCACGTAGATCAGCTTGCGCGCGTGGGCGGCGAGGTCCGCGCCGGTGCCGGCCGCGCCGCGGTGGGCGAAGAGGTCCTTGCAATGGACCACGCCGATCGAGCGGTCGAGGTCGCCGGCCTCGCAGAGCGGGAAGCGCGAATAGCGGGACCTCTCCGCCACCTCCAGGCATTCAGCGAAGGGCATCGCGGTGCCGAGCGCGGTGATCTCGCGACGCGGGCGCATGACGTCCGCGACCACGCGGCGCCGGAGGTCGAGGGCGTTGAGCACCAGCTCGCGGCTGAGGTCGGACGCGAGGTTCTCGCGGCTGGTCGCCATGAACATCAGGCGCAGCTCCTCCTCCGAGTGCGCGCCCTCCTCCTCGAGCGAATCGATGCCGAACCGCGCCAGCAGCCAGCGCGCGCTGGTGTCGATCAGCCAGATGAGCGGATGGGCGAACCTCAGGAACCACGACAACGGCCGGGCCACGCCGAGCGCGACCGCCTCGGTCTTCTGGATGGCTAGCGCCTTCGGGACCATCTCGCCGGCGAGGATGAGCACGAAGGTGACCGCCAGGAACCCGCCCCAGGACACCGTCTCGACCAGCCAGTGGTGGTGCGCGAGGCCGAGCCGCGCGAGCACCGGCATCGCCGCGACCTCGACGAGCGGCTCCACGAAGCGCCCGAGCGCGAGGCTGGCGAGCGTGATGCCGAGCTGCGTGGCGCTGATGCAGGCGTTGATGTTCTGCTTGAGGCCCCGCGCGATCCTGGCCGCCCCTTTGCCCCGCGCGATGAGGGCGTCGAGCTGGCCGTCGCGGATCTTCACCAGGGCCAGCTCGGCGGCGACGAAGAAGCCGTTGAAGACGATCAGCAGGAGCGCGAGCCCGAGCTTCAGCGCGATGGTGAGCAGCAGGTCGGGGTTCATGCGCGGGGACGCGGGGCAGGGGACGCGGGGGACGGGCGGGATCCGTCGGCGGCGCTCCCGTCATCCGTCGCCCGCTGAGGATGGCGTCTCACAACGCCACCTCCCCGAAGAGCACGCGCAGGATGTCGCCGATGGAGACGATCCCGCGCTCCTTTCCGGTTGCGTCCACCACGATCGCCAGATGTTCGCCGCCGCGCTGCAGACGTTGGAGCGCGTCCTCCAGCCGCGTCGATTCGTCGAGGAAGAGCGCCGGACGCAGCCAATCGCCGGCCGTCGAGCGCGCCGGCGCGGCTTCGCCGTGGAGCAGGTTGCGCAGGCTCACCACGCCGACGATCCGCCGCGGGCCCGTCGGGCGGTCCCACACCGGGAGCCGCGTGTGGTGCCGGTCGCGGCAGAGCGCGAGCACCTCGGCGACCGGTGCGGCGGCGGCCACGGTGTCGGCCTTCTCCAGCGGAGTCGCGATCTGCCCGACCGTGCGCGTCTGCAGGTCGAGCACGCGGTCGATGAGCGTGCGCTCCGCCGGCTTCAGCGCGGCGCCGCTCTCCTGCATCAGCGCGCGGAACTCGTCGCGGTTGCCGAAGAGACGTCCGGTGAGCGCGCGCCCGCCGGTGAGCAGCAGCAGCAGCGACGTGAAGCGCCCGACGAAGGCGACCAGCGGCGAGAGCGCGAAGTGCAGGATGCGGAAGAGCCACACGAGCCGGAGGCAGAGACGGTTGGGGAAGAGCCGGAACAGCGTCTTCGGCAGCAGCTCGCTGAAGAGGTACACGACCGCTCCGACCCCGATGAACGCGCACCAGAACAGCACCGGCCGGTCGCCCAGCGCCTCGTGCAGGTCCATGGTGATCAGCGCCACGGCCGCGAAATTGGCGAGTGTGTTCCCGACCAGGATGGTCCACAGGAAGTTCTCCGGGCGGTCGAGGTAGCCGAGCAGCGTGCGCGCGCCGGACTTCCCCTCGCGCAGCCATTGCCGGATGCGCAGGCGGCTCAGCGCCATCACGCCCGTCTCCATGCCGGACATGAAGAACGACAGCACCAGCCAGCCCCCGATCCCGAGCCAATGGAGCCAGAACGAGATCATGCCGGCCCTCCCGTCTCCACCAGGAGCTCGCGCACGCGGCGGTCGTCGGCCGCCTTCACGGTGAGCGTGAGGCCGCGGAACGAGAACGCCTCGCCGACGGTCGGCACCACCTCGGCGAGCTTCACGGCGAGGCCGCCCAAGGTGTCGACGCCGGAGACCTCGCCGAGCGCCGGATGTTCCCGGCGGAAGTCGTCCAGGCGCATCAGGCCGTTCACGCGCCAGCGTCCCGCGCCGAGCTTCTCCATCACGAACCCGGCCGCCTCGCCCTCGCCGCGGATGGGGCCGACGACCGCTTCCAGCATGTCCTCCAGTGTCACCAGCCCGGCCGTGCCTCCGAACTCGTCGAGCACGATGGCCAGGCCGCGCTGCTGGCGCTGCAACGCCTGGAGCAGCAGCAGCAGGTTCATGCTCTCCGGGACGAAGGACGGGAACTCCAGCGCCTCGTCGAGCCCGTTCTCGGGGTCGAGCAGGAGCGTCCGCGTGTTGAGCAGCGCGACGATGGTGTCGGGCGTCTCGTCGTACAACGGGATGCGGTGGTGACCCGCCTTGCGCGCCGCGGCGACGAGCTCTTCGGGCGGCAGGTCGTCGGGCAGCATCACCATCTGCGCCCGGGGACGCATGATGTCGCGGGCCGTGCGCTGGTCGAGCGAGAGGACCTGGAGGATCAGCTCCTTCTCGGCCCGGCCGAGCGCGCCCTGCTGGTGGGCCAGCTCGACGAGGTCGGCGTATTCCTCGTCGGAGACCGCGCTCTGGGGCTTGATCGAACGGGGCGTGAGCACGCGGAGCACCGTGTCCATCAGGCCCTGGGCCAGTCGCCGGACCGGCCGGCTGAGGCGCACGAGCCATTCCAGCGGCACGGCGACCAGGAGCGCCCAGGCATCGGGACGGCGCACGGCCAGGGCCTTGGGCGTGACCTCGCAGAAGAGCAGCAACGCCGCGAACAGCCCGAGCGCGGACAGCGCGAGCGGCCATCCGCCGTGGATCGAGGCCAACAACGCGAACGCGACGAAGAACGCGTTGGCGAGCGAGTTGCCGAGCACCAGCGTGGCGAGCAGGTCGTCGGGTTCGGACAGCAGGCGGACGACCACCGCGGCGCGGGCCGGCCGCGTCTCGACCAGCCGTTTCGCGCGCCAGAGGCCGAGCGAGAAGAAGGCCGATTCCGCCGCCGCAAAGAAGAAGCTCGCCGCTGCCAAGGACAGCAGCAGCGGGATGATCACGGCCAGTGGCAGATCCACCCGGCGACGATGGACACGATCGGGCCGGTGTTCAATGCCGGGGCGGTCCGGGCCCGGCGCGCGTCCCGGGCGCTACCGGCGGGACCCGCTCCGCCGCGGCTCACGAGATCCGCAGCCAGACGGTCTTCAGGTACGCGGGCTCGTCGCGGCTCACCGGGAAATCCGGCGGCTGCGGCACGTAGTGTTCCTGCAGCGGGCGCCGTCCGGCGGCGAGGGCGGCACCGCGGACCTGCGCGAGGAACGTCTCCGGCAGCAGCCGCGCCGCGTTGGTGGACGCGAGGAGCACGCCACCGGGCCTGAGCACGCGCAGCGCGTGGCCGACGAGCTCGCCGTAGTCGTCCTCCGCACGGAAATCCCCGTGCTCCTTCGAGCGCGAGAAGGTGGGCGGATCGAGCAGCACGGCATCGAACTGCCGCCCTTTCTTCCCGAGACGCCGCAGCCAGTCGAAAACGTCGCCGAAGATGAAGTCGTGCGCCGCCGGATCGAGGCCGTTGGCCGTGAAGTTCCGCCGGCCCCAGTCCAGGTACTTGCGCGAGAGATCGAGGCTCGTCGTCCGGGCGCCGCCGATCGCCGCGGCGACGCTGAAGGCGCAGGTGTAGGCGAAGCAGTTGAGCACCTCCTTGCCGGCCGCGCCGCCGGGGAAGAGCGGGAACCCCGCGGCCACGTGGCCCGTGATGAGCCGGCGGCGGTTGTCGCGCTGGTCGAGGAAGATCCCGACCGAATAGCCTTCCGCGAAGCTCAGCTCATACCGCGCCCCGTTCTCGCGGACCATGAACCGCTCCGGCGCGGCGGTGCCGGCGACCCGCTGCGGACAGGTCTCCGCGGTGGTC
>CANGMH010000128.1 GCA_947454005.1 Verrucomicrobiota bacterium | reverse complement strand
GCTCTCGCCCAACCTCGGCGAATACCGCTACCGGGCCACCATCAAGCACGTCTACTTCCTGGGCGTGCTCTTGCGCCTGGAGCTGGAGACGCCCTCGGGCCTGGTGTTGCGCACCCGCATCTCCAAGGACGAGTTCACCCGCCTCAAGCTGGCGCAGGGCGATACCGTGAGCTTCCAGATCCGCGAATACCGCGTGCTTTCGCGCGACGGCGACTCCCTTCCAGTCGAGGTCTCCGCTGTCCACCAGACCGTCCCATTCGGCGAAGGGATCTAGAAGCGATATTCCGTTGCCTGGCACCCGGTATGCCCGGTAGGAGACGACGAGAGGAGTCTCTGAAATTTCGGCCGAAGGAGAGGGAAGTGAGACTCCTCGCGTAGTCTCCTAAGGTCCAGCGGCACGTTCCAGAGGCACGGTCCGTGAGCCTGGGCGGTCCATGGATCCCCTCACTGAGCCTGCCTCGCGGCCGGTGACCGACATGAACCGGCTCCAGCCGCGAGCGAAAGTTGCCCCGCTGCCCCGGAACCGGCACGGTCGTCCTCAACGCCAGTCCTCCCCATGATTTTTCCCCGCCCGTTCCGTTCCGTGATGTCCGCCGGTGCCGGCCTTGGCGCCACCTTGTCGCTGCTCGCCGGCGACCAGCCGCAGTGGGGACAAGCTTGGTCCCGCAACCTCGTGTCCGGCGAACGCGGCCTGCCGGGTTCCTTCGACCCGAAGACGGCCAAGAACGTGCGCTGGACCGCCAAGATCGGCACCCATTCCTACGCGACGCCCATCATCGCCGGCGGCCGGGTCTACCTCGGCACCAACAACGAGGAGCCGCGCGACCCGAAGCGCACCGGTGATTCCGGCGTCCTGCTCTGCCTCGACGAGAAGGACGGTCATCTGCTCTGGCAGCTGCTCGTGCCCAAGCGCGAGGAGGACCCGTACCTCGACTGGCCCAAGACCGGTTGGTCGTCGCCGGTCACGGTCGAAGGCGACCGCGTCTACACCGTGAGCAACCGCGGCGAAGTGATGTGCCTCGACCCGCGCGGCATGGCCGACGGCAACGCCGGTCCGTACCTCGACGAAGGCCCGCACATGATGCCCCGCGGCACCAACGCGCCGCCGCAAGCCATCCCGCCCGGGCCGTTGGACGGCGACATCGTCTGGCTCTTCG
The DNA here is from genome assembly GCA_947454005.1 of Verrucomicrobiota bacterium. Lineage (GTDB taxonomy): Bacteria > Verrucomicrobiota > Verrucomicrobiia > Limisphaerales > UBA9464 > CAIVQB01. Next base: position 9,206 of record CANGMH010000128.1, on the reverse strand, counting down.
ACATGCCGAAGGAGGTCGGCATCTGGACGCACGACGGCGCGCACACCTCGGTGCTCGTGCACGGCGACCATCTGTACGTGAACACAGGCACCGGCGTGGACAACACGCACAAGGTGATCCGCACCCCGGACGCCCCGAGCCTCATCGTGCTCGACAAGCGCACCGGCCGCCTGCTGGCGCGCGACGACGAGCACATCGCGCCGGACATCTTCCATTGCACCTGGTCCTCGCCGTCGCTCGCCAAGGTGGACGGACAGGACCGCATCTTCTTCGCCGGCGGCAACGGGCTGCTCTACGGCTTCGAGCCGCTGAAGTCCGCGCCGCCCGCGGGCCAGGTGGCGACGCTCAAGAAGGTGTGGCAGGCCGACTTCGACCCGGCCCGGCCGCGCGGCGACGTGCACAGCTACCTGAGCAACCGCCGCGAGAGCCCGAGCAACATCTACGGCATGCCGGTCGTCCACGAAGGCCGGCTCTACGTGGCCGGCGGCGGTGATTGGTTCTGGGGCAAGAACGATGCGTGGCTCAAATGCTTCGGCACCGGCCCGACCGGCGAGCAGGGCACGAACTCGCTCGTCTGGTCCTACCCGCTGGGCCGGCACACGATGTCCACGCCGGCGGTCCACGACGGCCTCGCCTACGTGGCCGATTCGATGCGGTTGTTCCACTGCGTCGACATCAAGACCGGCCAAGCGGTGTGGACCCACGAACTGGGCGGCGAGGTGTGGGCGTCGCCGCTGGTGGCGGACGGCAAGGTCTTCATCGGCACCCGGCGCGGGGATTTCTGGACCTTCGCCGAGGGCCGGGAGAAACGCGTGCTCGACCGCGTCGAGCTGGGTTCCCCGATCAGCGCCACGGCGACGGCCGCGAACGGCGCGTATTACATCAGCACGATGACGCATCTCCATGCGGTTGGGACGACGCCGGCTGAGTGAGAGCACATGCCAGTCAATCCGCTTCCCATTCTGATTCCGCTGCTCGTGTTATGGGTAGCAATCGTTTGCTTGCTTTTCCGAAGAAGGAAGTGGGTAGGCGTTTCTTTTGTCGGCCTGTCGGTAGTCACGTTGCTGTTCGCAATTCTTAGCACTGGAGTGGAGCGACAGTTTGATGAACAGATGCCATTTCATCTTGTAGAAATTGGTGACTACCGCACTGTCAAGCTGACGACGAGCCGCGGAGACCTAGTCTCTGGCGGTTCGTCTGATTTGGCTGCGCGCCTTCGAGGGCGCACCAACCAGACTGTTCATGTTGTGATGAAAGGATGGTATGACTTCGGCCGGTTACGCGCATATCAAGTTGAGAGTATTGATGGAGTCATACCGTGAAGACGCAGCCTTACCAGGCGCAGGATTGAATCGGACCTGAGCGTCGTGGCGTCTCGTAGTCCGACTCGCGGAGCTCGGGGCCTTCGCGCGGGTCGGGGACACGTAGCCGCGGTCATCGGTGCTCCTTGGGACCGGTGGAGCGAAGCCGTCGCCTAAAACGGCGGACGGGAACCTTCGGCCCCCAGATCCACACACCGGACCACGACGCACCGCGGTGCCGTCAGCCCGGGATGGTGTCCGACCGCCGCTCTCGCGCCCGACGACTCTGCTGGAGGTAGTACAGGACGGCGAGCAACCCGAAGAGCACCGCGAGGAGATAAAGCCACCAGAACACCTTCTCGATGATGTCCTCGTGCGGAAGACGGCGGACGGTGGAACTTGTCGACGACGAGGCCGGACGGGCATCCGCTCGGGACGAGATATCATCCCGAGGGGCCACCGGCCCCGCGTTGGCCGTAGCGGGCTCTCCCTTTGAAGTCGCTGTGCCGACACTGCGAACGATCGTCTGGGCACCGATGCGGCTGCCGTCTGGCACCGGAGTCGACGGCGCGGCGGGTGGCGCGATTGGTTCCTGCGGCGCGGCCGGAGGAGCGCTCCGTGCCGCCCGCTCCGGCGCGGAGGAAGGCCCGGGGAAGGACGGTGCGGGCGAAGGCGAAGGGGACGGCGATGGCACGGGCGAAGGCGCGGGAGCGGGACCGCGCGAGGGCGGCGTGCTGCGGGCTGGAGTCACCGGGAGGCCGAGCGTGACGCGGCCTTCGACGTGGCCGTCGGCGAACAGCAGATTGCCGCGGCCGCCGTGGCGTTCCTTCGTCCAGCCGAGCTCCAACGGCGGCGAGCCGGCACCCGCGACACTCCGGGCGGACGGATGGACGGCGAGATTGTTGTCGCCGGCCAAAATCGAGCCCGGTTGGTCGTATGCGCTGCGCGTGGACAGGAAGTACGTGGCGTTGGTGGCGCGGAACTGGGCGAACTGGGTGACCGTCGAACGGACCGCCGGGCAAAGTGCGATCTTCAGGTTTCCCAACTCGTTCGACAGCGACCGGAAGGAATCGGGGAACACGATCAGGCCCTGGGGCGTGACCGGCAGACGGGCATTGAGCTCGCGTGAACCGCCTTGGGCGACCGGGACCTGATGCGGGAACGCGCTGCCGTGGTCGTGGGCGAAGCTGTGGAAGACGAGTCCGACCTGCCGGAGATTGCTGGAGCACCAGGTCTGCCGGGCCTTGATATAGCCGCCTTGGAGCGCTGGAAGCAGCAGCGCGGCGAGCACGGCGATGATGGCGATGACGACGAGCAGCTCGACGAGCGTGAACGCTCGGCGCAAGGCAGGCGGCCGTCCGGCAGGCATGGCGTGACTAAGCAATGCCCGTGCCGCCGAATCGAGACTTATCGGTTGCCTCCCGGAGCGTGCGGGTGGTTCGCTACGCGTACGTATGGATTCCGCTCCCACCGGCCGAGGGCTGTCGCTCACCCACTGGCTGGTCATCCTCATCGCGGTGATCGGCTTCGCCTTCGACACCTATGAGCTGCTGATGTTCCCGCTCATCGGCGGCCCGGCGGTCGCCGAGTTGCTGCAGCTCCCGGCCAACAACCCGATCGTGACCGAGTGGCTGGGCAAGATGCTCTGGATCACCGCGCTGTGCGGTGGTGTCTTCGGTCTGCTCGGCGGATGGCTGACCGACCGCTTCGGCCGCAAGACCATCCTCGCCGCCAGCATCGCGCTCTACTCGTTGTCGCCGGCCTTGGCCTCGATGAGCACGAGCATCGGCGAGTTCGTCTTCTACCGGTCGGCGACGTTCGTCGGCGTCTGCGTGGAGTTCGTCGCGGCCATCACCTGGTTGGCCGAGCTGTTCCCGGACAAGAAGCAGCGCGAGAAGGCGCTCGGCTGGACCCAGGCCTTCGCCTCCATCGGCGGTCTGATGGTGACGGGTGTGAACGTCTGGATCCTGGCCCACGCGAACACGCTGCCGGCGATCCCAGTCCCCGAGCCGTTCAACGCCCACGCGTCTTGGCGCTATCTGCTCCTCACCGGATTGCTGCCGGCGCTGCCCATCGCGCTGCTGCTTCCGTTCGTGCCCGAGTCGCAGGTCTGGCTGGAACGCCGCAAGGCCGGCACGCTGCGTCGTCCGAGCTTCGGCGAGCTGTTCTCCCCGGCGCTGCGCCGCACCACGCTGGTGACGGCCGCGCTCTCGGCCTGCGCGTATGCCGCGGCGTTCGGCGCCCTGCAACTCACGCCCACGCGCATCGTGCCCGGCCTCCCCGATCTCGCAGAGCAGCGCAAGGCGCTGAAGCCGCTGCAGGACGAGGCGAAGGCGCTGAACGTCCAGCTGGTGCAGACCAACCTGCCCGCGTTCACCCAGGCCGTCGCCGACGTCCCGGGCCTCAAGGAACTCGCCGGCCAGCGCACCAAGCTCCGCCAGACCATCGGCGCCGCCACGCGGTCGCTCGCCAACGAGAAGACGCCGGACGAGCAGAAAGCCGCGGCGCGGACGCAACTGGGCGGCCTGACCAACCAGCTCGCCGGACTCGACCGCCAGCTCACCGAGCTCACCGCATCCAAGCCCGAGGCCAAGAAGGCCGTGATGGAACGCGAGAAGACCTTGGCCCAGCTCGCCGCGAACCGTGCGAAGCAGGAGCCGACGGACATCGTCGTGAAGGCGCGCGGCAACCAGGTGCAGCTGTGGCAGGAGCTGGGCGGCCTCTTCGGGCGCATCGCTTTGGCGGTGCTGGTGGTGACGGCCCTGAAGCGCGGCGCGCTGCTCCGGCTCTTCATCGGGCCGGGCCTGGTCTTGTTCGCGCTGACCTACATCGACCTCTTCCGCAACCGGCCGGAGATGTTCCAGTGGGGCATGGCGCTGTGCGGCTTCATGACCGTCGCGCAGTTCAGCTACATGGGCGAGTTCCTGCCCAAGGTGTTCCCGCTGCATCTGCGCGGCACCGGAGGCAGCTTCGCCACCAACGTGGGCGGCCGGATGATCGGCACCTCGGCGGCGTTCGTGACGACCACGTTGGTCGCGCCGAACCTGCCGGGAACGACGTTCGAGCAGGTCGCGACCGCGGCGGCCATCGTCGGCACGATCGTGTTCGGCATCGGGTTCTGCCTGAGCTTCCTGCTCCCGGAACCGAAGACCGAAGCGTGAGGAGGTGCGACGGGAGCGCGGGCGAGCCGCCAACGCTCCTGCGGCAGAGCCCTACACCCGCACCTTGCGGACCCACTGCTGGTTGGCTTCCCAGTAGGTTGCCTTCTTCTTGATCGCCGGTTCCTCGGCCGAAGGCTGCACACGGCCGTCCTCATCCGTCGCGCGGGACACGACGGTGTGCTCGCCGGGCGTCGCGCCCTTCCAGTCGTGGTGCCAGAAGCTCCAGGTGAACTTCGCGTCGATGCCGCGCGCCGGCTTCTTCTCGATCACCGCGGGCTGCCACGCGCCGTCGTCGATCTTCACCTCGACCTTGGTGAGCGGGGTGCCGTCGCTCCAGGCCGCGCCGGAGACTCGCAACGAGCCGTCGGGCCGCTTCACCACGCGGGCGGTGACGGATTTGATGCAGAGGTTGCACACCTGCGTCTCGCGCCAGTTGGTCCAGTCGGCGCCCTCGCGTTCCTCGCCGCGGAGGGTGACGTACTCGCGGGCCATCCATTTGCCCATGAAACGCCGGTCGATCAGGTCCACGCGCTTGAGCCATTTCACCCAAGCGATGCCGAACCAGCCCGGCACCACCAATCGCAGGGGCGCGCCGTGGGTCTCGTCGAGCGGCGCGCCGTTCATCGCCCAAGCGAGCAGGACCTCGGGGCGGGTCGCGTGCTCGACGGTGAGGCTGCGGGCGAAGTTCTGGGGATAATCCTTCTCGCGGATCTTCTCGGTCTTCTCGTCGGATCCGTAGAAGACGACCTCTTCCGACCGCTTCATGAAGCCGAGCTCCTTGAGCAGCGGTCCGAGCGGCGTGCCGGTCCAGCGGATGTTCCCGATGGCGCCGGTGAACCCGGGGTTCGACCCGTTGCCGCCGCATTCCAGCGTGGCCGTGACGGTCTTGTGCGGACGCGCCTGCAACTCGGCGAGCGTGAAGCTGCGCGGCTTCTTCAGGTGTCCGGTGAACTCCAGCTTCCACTTCGCGGGATCCACCTTGGCGTGGCCGTAGTGGCTGACGTCGTAGAGGTCCTCTTTGGCGGTGACCCAGGGTCCGACCTTGGACCACTGCTGCATCGCGCGCTTGGCATCGTAGGGCTGCGGATCGAGGAACGGGACGACCTCCTCCCCGGCCGCCGGCTCCAGCCCGAAAGCCGCGAGCGGTCGGGACGCCAACGTGTAGGCGGCGAGCGCGACGGAGCCGCGGATCAGGTCGCGACGGGACATGTCGGGGGTGTTCACGCGGGGAAGAGTGCGCGGGCGGAGGGCGAGTTCAATGCGGGAGTTCGCGGCGGTGTTCCCGGTTCCTGGTTTTCCCGAGCCCTATCCGTCATGCGTGACACACCTCGCGCAATCCGGCCCCTTGCCTCCGCGCGGAGAGCTGCCAACCTCCGCGCCGCTATGTCCACGACTGCCACCCAGCCCAAGATCATCGCCTACCTCAAGCCGTCCTGCGGCTGGAGCGGAGGCGTCCGCGCCGTGTTCAAGAAGTACGGCCTCGCCTTCGAGGACCGCGACATCATCAACAACGCCGACAATTTCCAGGAGATGGTCGAGAAGACCGGCCAGACCAAGCAGCCGTGCGTCGAGATCGGCGGCCGGATGCTCGCCGATGTCAGCGGCGAGGAGGTCGAGGCCTGGATGCTGCAGAACGGCGTGGTCACCGCCAACTCCATCGTCCCCGAGGTGCCCATCAACCAGCCCTGCGCGCACGAGATGCCCGGTGCCCAAGCCGCGCCTGCGCCGATGTCCTTCCGGCGCTGAACCGGCACGGGTCCCCGCCGGGCCGCGCGCGATCCCTGCATCGCGCCGGGCCAGCGCCGCGGGTCCTTGAAGCCACCGTCCATGACACCCGAGGCCCACGCCCACCTGTCCAAGGCCTGCCCGGTCATGCGCCGGCTGATCAAGCAGGTCGGCCCGTGCGGACTCGTGCCGGACGGCAAACGATCGCCGTTCGAGGCGCTCGTCCGGGCCGTCGCCCACCAGCAGCTCAACGGCACCGCGGCGGAGACGATCCTCGGGCGGTTCCTCGCGCTTTTCCCGGGCAAGCGGTTCCCGGCGCCCGAGGATATCTCGACCGTCACGGACGAGGCGATCCGCGCGGCGGGGTTCTCACGCAGCAAGCTGGCGGCGATACGTGACATCGCAGCGAAGGCCCTGGACGGCATCGTGCCGCCGAAGCGCGCGCTCACGAAGCTCACCGACGAAGAGATCATCGCGCGTCTGACCGAGTGCCGCGGCGTGGGCCGATGGACGGTGGAGATGTTCCTCATGTCCACGCTCGGCCGCCAGGACGTCCTGCCCGTGGATGATTTCGGCGTCCGCAACGGCTACCGCATCGCCTTCGGCCTCGACGAGATGCCAAAGCCGAAGGAGCTGCTCGCCTTCGGTGAGGTGTGGCGTCCGTACCGCACCACCGCGAGCTGGTATCTCTGGCGCGCGGCCGACATGGCGAAGGAGAAGTGAGCTATGGAAGACCCTCGGGCCGGGAGCCTGCCTTCCGATCAAGGGTCCTGACCGAAGGGTGCGATCAGACGTGGTGGGCACTGCGGCTGAAGTAGCGCCGAGTTGAACTCTGCTGTATCGCGGATCTGGAATCCGCAGGCGCTGCGGCAGGTTGGCGATCCGGTCTTGCCGACGCCCTGCCGAGCGCAACTCGGCGAAACAGCAGGTTGCAAACCTGCGCCACGAGTGTCCGTCACTTCCAATCCGCTGACCGAAGCCGCCCTTGCGCCGGAGGGTCCCGGCCGGTAGACACTCGTCGCCCGGTTGTGGCGGAAAACCATCCGGGCGCCGGCATCTCCGTGCCGGTCCACCAAAACCGCGATGCAGAACCGATCCACAGCTTTCGCCGCGCGCCTGCGCGAGTTCATCCGGCAGACCACGCCGGATCCGACGACTTCCGACGCGGTCCCGCCGGATGGATCCTCTCGCGGTTTCGATGCGCTGGCGCTCGAACTCTTCCGCATCCAGTTCGCCGCGAACGCACCGTTCCGCGCGCTCTGCCAGGCCCGCGGTATCTCACCCGACGACGTCGCGGACTGGCGCGGGATCCCGGCGATGCCGACCGATGCCTTCAAGGAGACCGACCTCACCTGCCTCGCGCCGGACCAACGGACGTCGGTCTTCCATTCGAGCGGCACCACCCAGCAACGGCCGAGCCGCCACTTCCACAGCGCGGAATCGCTCGCGCTCTACGAAGCTTCGCTGAAGCCGTGGTTCCATCGGCATCTGCTCGGCAAGGACGCGCCGGGCGGCATCGCCGCGGGATCGCGGTTCGTCTCGTTGACGCCTCCCGCCGCGGCAGTCCCGCGGTCGTCGCTGGTCCACATGCTGGATGTCGTGGCCCGCGGATCCGACGGTGATGACCCGCTGTTCGCCGGCCGGCTCGACGCCGACGGCACTTGGTCGATCGATGAAGACATCGTGCTCGGGGCGTTGGCCTCCGCGGAGACGACGGGGCGTCCCGTGCTGCTGCTCGGGACGGCCTTCAACTTCGTCCACCTGGTCGATCTCCTGGCCGGGCGCGGGATCCGTCACCGGTTGCCCGAGGGTTCGCGCGTCATGGAGACCGGCGGCTACAAGGGCCGTTCGCGCGCGATCCCGAAGGACGAACTGCACGCGCTCATCACCGCGGCCCTCGGCTTGCCGCCCGGACGCATCGTGACCGAATACGGGATGAGCGAACTCAGCTCGCAGGCCTATGAAACGTGGGACGGAGGACGCGGGACGCGGCGCTTCGCTTTTCCGCCGTGGGCCCGGGCGGTGGTCGTCTCGCCGGAGAACGGCCGCGAGGTCGAGGACGGCGGGACCGGCCTGTTGCGCATCGTCGACCTGGCCAACGCGTGGTCGGTGATGGCGGTGCAGACCGGCGACCTGGCGGTGCGCCGCGGCGCGGGTTTTGCGCTTCTCGGTCGCGCGGCGGCGATGGAGCCTCGCGGCTGCTCGTTGATGGCCGCATGAGACCGGCCTCCGAACCGGGACACCCTTTGCACACTCCGACCCACAAGACCCGCACCCTCTGGCTCGTCGGCATCCTGCACGCGTTCACCCATGTCTATCATGTCGCGTTGCTGCCGCTGTACCTGCGCATGCGCGACGACCTGCATCTCGGCGACGTGGACCGCGCGACGGCGCTGATGAGCGTGATGATGGCGGCGTACTTCCTGCCCAGCTATCCGGTCGGCGTGCTGACCGACCGCATGAGCCGCAAGAAGCTGCTCGGCTGGGGATTGTTCGTGAACGCCATGGGATTCGTCGGGCTCTCCTTCGCCCCCGATCACGCGACGGCGGTGGCGTGCGTCATCGTCGCCGGCCTGGGCGGAAGTTGTTTCCATCCGGCGGCGACGGCGCTCATCGCGCGGATGTTCCCGGTCGGCACCGGCAAGGCGCTCGGGCTGCTGGGCATCGGCGCGAGCGTTGGGTTCCTCATCGGTCCGTACCTGTCGGGCGCGCTGGCGGACTGGACCGGGAGCTGGCGCGTGCCGGTGTTGGTGCTCGGAGTCGCGGGCGTCGTCGCCAGCGGGCTCTTCGCGTGGCTGAGCGAGGAAGCGCCCGCGCCGGAGGCGACCACCGTCGGCGGCGCGGCGGACGGCAAGCCGGTCGGGCGGGTCCGGTTGTTCCCGCGTCCGATGTTCGCATCGGTCTTCGCGGCGATGGCGCTGCTGTTCTGCCTGCGCGATTTCGCCGGCAACGGCCTGGGCACGCTCAGCTCGTTGTTCCTGCAACAGGCGCACGGTTTCTCGGCGAAGGAAGCCGGGCT
>CANGMH010000127.1 GCA_947454005.1 Verrucomicrobiota bacterium | reverse complement strand
TGCCTTCACTTCGCGGCGGAGAAGGTTGACGAGGTGGGTGCCATAGGCTGCCGTGGCCTCCTCAACCGCCGAGGGGAGATCAAGTTGAGGTCCGGCTTTGACCGGGATGGTCTGGACTTCCGGTGAAAAGATACGGCGTCCCGGTAGGACCGTCTCGTAGTCAAGCTCACCCTTGAGGTTGGTCGAGTAGTGCAGCCTCGGCTCTTCGTAAGGATTGTTGAGGATGGGATTCGGCGAGGGCATCCGGAAAGTCTTGTCGGTAGGCATCGTGGGGTGCGTGGCCAAGCTCGCGCAATTCCCGTTTCAAGCCGTCCAAAGTCCACCGGGCAGACTTGGTTCAGGGTTTCTTCGGTCTTGTCCTCGATCGGTGTTTTTCCAGATGCTCGCGCCCGTACCCCGAGAAATGCAGCCGCCTGTCGCGGCTCCGTGTCCATGCAGAGCGAGTGGTTCTGGGTCGGTCTCGTCGGAGCGGTAGCGCTGGCATCGGTCTGGCGCGCACCGCGGAGAGCGCTTTGGTCGGGTGTCCTGGTCGCGTCGCTCGTCGTCTCCGCCGGCGGAGCCCGCGCATGGCTGAAGCGTCGGGACGCGGATCGACCGCACGCTGCGTGGGCCGCGGCGAAGTTGCCGGAGACCGGCCGGCCCGGGTTCGCGACCTCCGATCGCTGCGCCTCTTGCCATCCCGGACCGCACGCCAGCTGGCACCGCTCCTTCCATCGGACGATGACGCAGGTGGCCTCGCCGGCGACGAGCCCGGCGGCGTTCGACGACGTCCATCTCGAGCTGGACGGGCGCGCTTTCGACCTGCGACGGCGGGGCGACGCGCTCTCGGTGGAACTCGATGTGCCACGGACCTCGCGGGACGGGACCCGCCGGGTCCGCGAAGAACGGCGGTTCAGCCTGGTCACCGGCTCGCATCATATGCAGGCGTTCTGGCTGGAAGACCCGTCCGGCAACCGCCAGGTCAGCTTCCCGTTCACCTGGCTGTTGTCCGAGCGCCGCTGGGTGCCGCGCAACGACGTCTTCCTCATGCCGCCGGACGCGCCACGGCTCTCGCAGGTCTGGAACGACAACTGCATCCGCTGCCACGCGGTCGGCGGGTTGCCCGACGCCGGATCGTCCGGCCACGGCGTGCGCACGCAGGTCGCCGAACTGGGCATCGCCTGCGAGGCCTGCCACGGGCCGGGCGAAACGCATGTCGCGGCGAACGCGAGCCCGCTACGGCGCTATCTCCAGCACGCGCGGCCCGGCGGCGACCCGACCATCGTGAACCCGGCCCGCCTGGACCATCGGCGCTCGTCGGAGACCTGCGGCGCGTGCCACGGCGTCACCTGGCTGCCCGACACCGAGGCGTGGCATCGCACCGGGTTCTCGTTCGTCCCGGGCGGCGAGATGGAACGCGACCGGTTCCTGGTGCGGTATCCGGGGATCAAGCACGACACGCGGTTCCCGGCGCCGCTGCGCGAAGGCGCCGACGAGCTGCTCGCCACGTTCTGGCGCGACGGCGACGTGCGCGTGTCCGGCCGGGAGTTCAACGGATTGGTGGAATCGCCCTGCTACCAGAAGGGCCAGATGTCCTGCCTGTCGTGCCACTCGATGCACGACAGCGAGCCGGACGACCAGCTCTCGCGCAAAGGCACCGGCGACGAGGCCTGTCTCCAGTGCCATCCCAAGCTCGCCCGCGACCTCCCGGCGCACACGCACCATGCGGCCGGTTCGTCCGGGAGCCGTTGCTACAACTGCCATATGCCGCACACGACGTTCGGCCTGTTGAAGGCCATCCGCAGCCATCGTGTCACCAGTCCGTCGGCCCGATCGGACCTGGTCAGCGGCCGTCCGAACGCCTGCAATCTCTGCCATCTCGACCGGCCACTCGGATGGACGGCGGCGCGGCTCCACGACTGGTTCCGGCAGCCGCTCCCATCGGCCGCCGAACTCGGCGCGCACGCGACCACCGGCGCGGGGCCGCTGTACGCGCTGAGCGGCGACGCGGCGCAGCGGGCCTTGGTCGCGTGGCATCTGGGCTGGGCGCCGGCGCAAGCGGCCAGCGCTCCGGGCTGGCAACCGCCCCTGCTCGCGGAGCTGCTCGAAGATCCGTACTCGGTCGTCCGCCACATCGCCGGCGAATCGCTCCGGGCCCAGCCCGGGTTCGAGGACCTCACGTACGACTATCTCGCGCAGGCGGCGGTCCGGAAGTCCCGGCGCGACGAGGCGCTCCGCCGCTGGCAGACGTCGCCTCCATCCGTTCCGCCCGATCCCGCCGCGGTGCTCTTGGACGCCCGCGGCGGCCTGGACCGCGCGCGGTCCGATGCCTTGCGCCGTCGACGCGACGACCGCCCGGTGATGCTCGTCGAATGATCTCCCGCTCTTCGCCCCACCCGCCATGAAACCATCGCCCTCTGCCGACCTGGAGACGCTGCGCCGCCATCAACTCAGCGCCGGCTGGTGGTCGTTGCTCGTCTTCCTCCTGCTCGGCATCGCGCTCGAAGCCCTGCACGGCCTGAAGGTCGGCGCGTACCTGACGCCCTCGAACTCGACCCGCCGGCTGTTGTGGACCTTGGCCCACGCGCACGGGACGCTGCTGGCGCTGGTGCAGATCGCCTTCGCGTCGAGCTTGCCGGCGTTGCCGCGGCTGAACGGCGACTCCGCGAAGCTCGCGTCGCGTCTGCTCCAGACCTCGGCGGGGTTGATCCCGGCGGGATTCTTCCTCGGCGGCATCTGGACCCACGGTGGTGATCCCGGGATCGGGATCGTGCTGGTGCCGGTCGGCGCGCTGATGCTCGCCGTCGCCATCACGCTGATCGCGCGGGCGGGCGGCCCGGCGAAGTGAGCAACGTCACGACGCGTCAACGCGGACGACAGGGCGGACCTTCGAGCGCCCCGTGCGGCTCGACCAGAGCGGCCCCGGTCAAGGCGTCTTGCGCAACACCGTGCCTTCGCCCATCGCGCGCTCCAAGCGGGCGCGGGCGACGGTGTGGTCGCGGAGCGCCTGGCTGTAGATCGTGCGGGCATCGGTCAGCGCCGTCTGCGCGCTAAGCACGTCGAGCTGGGTGCCGCTGCCGGCGTCGGCGCGGGCATTGGCGAGGCGCAACGCCTCCTCGCCCTGCTCGATGACCTTCGCCTGCGAGCCGAGGACCTCGGTCGCTTCGAGGAAGGTCGAGTGCGCGGTGCGGACCTCCTGCTCGATGCGGCGGAAGGTGTCTTCTGTGTCGATCCTGGACTTCTCCTGCCGGGCCTTGGCCGCCGCGACCTTCCCGCGGGTGAGACCGAAGTCGAGGATGCTCCAATCAAGACGGACGCCGGCGCTCCAGCCGTGGACCTCGTCGGCCAGGCTCGGGCTGAAGGTCTGGCTGGTCCAACCATAGCCGGCGACGGCGTTGAGGGACGGCGCGTAGGCCGACCTCGCCTGGACCACGTCCTCGCGGCGCAGCTTCTCGGCGAAGCGGCGCGAAGCGAGCTCCGGACGTTGCTGCACCGCCTTGGCGATGGCGGAAGGGAGATCCACGCCTTCGGGCGCGGCGGCGAGCTTGCCCGCGAGGGCGAGCGGGATGTCGGCGCCGGTGTCCGCCGGGATGGACCAGCCGAGCAAGGTGGCCAGGTTGTTCTTGGCGAGACGATGGGCGTTGCGGGCGCGGAACAGCTTGGGCTTGGCGTTCGCCAGCTCGACCTCGGCGCGGAGGACGTTGAAGCGCGGGACGGTGCCCGCCTCGTATCGCCGCTTGGTGTCGGCGAGCTCCTTGCCGAGCAGCTCGGTGGACGATTCCTGGGTCACGATCTGCTCGGCGGCGAGCAGCACGTCTTGGTAGGCGATGCGGACCTCCAGCAGCGTGTCCGCGACGAGCGCCTGGTAGGCCGCGAGCGCGGCCTCCTGGGTGAGCTTGGCGCCCCGGAGGGACGAGCGGAGCTTGCCGCCGGCGTAGAGCGGCTGGCTCACGTTGATGCCGGCGTTCCAGCTCTGGTCCTTCTGGAAGGCGACGCCGGCCGTGCCCGGACCGAACTGCACCTTCTCGATCTTGCCCTCATCGATGATGCTGTAGGCACCGGACGCACCGAACTTGGGCGTGACGACGGAGCGGAGCTGGAGGGCGACGCCGTAGGATTCCTCGATGTCCTGCTTGCCCTTGAGGACCGACGGGTTCTGGGCGAGCGCGAGATCGAGGGCGTCCTGGAGCGCGAGCGGAGCGGTCGGCCAAGCGGCGGGGCGATCGGCGGCGGACACCGGGGAGCCGAGGGCGAGCGCGGCGGCGAGGACCAAGAGCGGGCGGAGCGGTTTCATGGGCGCGGGCAGGTTAGTGCGGTCGGTGGGGCGGTCAAATCATCGGAGAACGGTCCCGGCTCAGCCGGCGGGCGTGGGCGGACGCTGGATGAACACGTCGACCTGCTGGCCGACGAAGACCGGGAACTTCGGTCGTTCGAACTCGAAGATGATCTGCAGCACGCGGGTGTCGACGCGTTCGAGGCTGTCCCCGGTGAGGCTGCGCTTGGGCACGACGTACGGCTCGACGCGGACGAAACGCAGCGGCATCTGCATCTCGGGATGGCCCTTGAGCGAGGCATGGGCGGGCTGCTTGGAATCCACCAGCGAGGCGTTCTGTTCGTCGACCTCGGCGCGGACCTGGAGGGTGTCGACGTCGCCGAGCATCATCAACGGGTCCCCGGCCATCGCGGCGGCCGGCGCGAACTCGCCCTCGCGGACGTTCATCTGGAGGATCTGGCCGTCGCGCGGAGCGATGACGGTCAGGACGTCGACATCGACCTGCGCCTGCGCCGACTGCTGGCGCACGGTGCCGACCTGCGCCTGCGCCGCGGCGACGCGCGCCTGCGCGGCCTGCCGGCCGAACTGGCGCCGCTTCAGCTCGTCGTCGGTGGCGACCTTCTCTCCGGCGAGCTTCGTGTAGCGCTCCAGCTGGTCGGTCCAGTCGGCGAGCGCGACCTCCTCGGAGGCGAGCGCGGCCCGGGCGGACGCGAGCTGCGCCTCGGACGTGGCCAGCCGGGCGCGGGCCTCGCGGTCGTCGAGCTGGAAGAGCGGGTCGCCCCGCTTCACGCGGTCGCCGACCTTGACGAACACCTTGGTCACGAGCGCGGCCTTGGGCGACGCGATCTTCACGTTCTCGCGCGAGGACTCGACGATGCCGGTGGCGGCGACCTTGTCCTCGTACATCGAGCGGGCCGGCTGCGAGACCGGGCCCGGGTCCTTGGGCTTCTGCTGCATCTTGCGGACGAGCAGGAGGGCGGCGACGACGCCGGCGATGGCGAGATAGAAGGAGATCTTCCGGAAGAGCATGGCAGGTCAGTTTTTGGGTCCGCGGATCAAGCGAAAGGACTCGGATGGGGAGGCTCGGCGATGGTCGACGCGGGACGACTTGGAGCCGCCGAACCGACGCCCCGGCCGGACTCGACGGGCGTCGCGCCGGAGGCTTCCATGGAAAGCACCCGATGGCCGGTGTGTCCGAGTGGTTCGCGGGACTTCATCGTCTCACTGGTGGGTCTCGATGAAGTGCCGGAGCGCTTCGCCCTCGAGCACCTGCGTCACCCGTCCGTCCTCCATCACGGTGATGCGGTCGGCGTAGCCGTAGATGCGGGGGTCGTGGGTGACGATGATGACGCAGCGTCCCGGCTTGCGGGCCGCGGTGGCGAGCAGGTCCATGATCTGATGGCCGGTGGCGGAATCGAGCGCGCTGGTCGGCTCGTCGCAGATGAGGAGGCGCGGTTCGTGGCTCAACGCGCGCGCGATGGCGACGCGCTGCTGCTGTCCGCCGGAGAGCTCCGTGGGCCGCTTCCGGCCCGTGTCCGCGAGGCCGACGGTCGTGAGCAGCTCCGCCGCACGGCGCTCGGCCTCGCCGCGGTGACGTCCGTTCAGCAGCAACGGCACGCTCACGTTCTCGATACAGGTCAGCGTCGGGATGAGGTTGAACTGCTGGAAGATGAATCCCACGTGCTTCCCGCGGAAGGCGGTGACGGCGCCCTTGGCCATCCCGTTGAGCCGCGTGCCGAGGACATCGATCTCGCCGCCATCCCAATCGAGCGTGCCGGCGACCACGCTGAGCAGGGTCGTCTTGCCGCAACCGCTCGGGCCGACGACCAGGTGCAGCTCGCCTTCGCGGGTCGAGAAATCCACGCCCTTCAGCGCGACGGTACGGCTGTCGCCGACGCCGAAGGACTTGGTGACGCCGCGGACCTGGACGGCGATGGAGTTCGAGGAGCTCAAGGGATGGAGGCGCGAGGGGAAGGGTTCAGCCGCGGAAGACGATCGCCGGCTCCAGGCGCGCGACCTTGACGATGCCGAGCAGGGCGGCGAAGGAGCAGATCACGACGAGCGCGACGCCGGTCAGCAGCAGGGAGCTCGGCTGGAGCAGGAACGGCGGCTGGCCGATCGGCAGCACCAAGAACCCGAACAGCGCGGTGAGGCCCAGTCCCATGCCGTAGCCGATGAGCCCGACGGTGAAGGCCTGGAGCAGGAGCATCCGCGCGAGCAGCCACGTGCTGGCGCCCATCGCCTTGAGCGCGCCGAGATGGCGGAGGTTCTCCAGCACGAAGGAGTAGAAGGTCTGCCCCGAGACGGCGATGCCGACGATGAACCCGAGGATGATGGTCGTGAGGAACGAGACGGGGATGCCGGTGGTCTTCCAGATGTAGTCCACCGTCACCTTGGCGAACTCGTCGCTGGTGAACGCGCGCATCCCGGTCTCGGCGCCGATGCGCCGGGCGACCTCCGCGGCGTCCAGGCCCGGCTTCGGCTGGACCAGGATCGCCGAGAGCATCTTGCGCTGGCGCGGCGCGAACTGGAGCGCCTGGTCGTAGCTGCTGTACACGTAGGGATATCCGAAGAAATGCCGCTCCGTCCGGCAGATGCCGACGATGCGCGCCTCGCGGTCGTTGATCTCGAAGGTGTCGCCGATCGCGATCGGCCGGGACCGCCCTTGGCTCAGGCGCTGCACGCCGAGCTCGTCGATGACCACGGTGTTCGGCAGCCGGAGCAGCGCGAGGTCGCCGCCCAGCATCTGCGGCGGCCGACCGAAGAGCGTCGCGCCGTGCAGGCCGATGAGCATGACCTGCTTGTCGGCGCCGCTCGCCGTCTTCGCCCGGAGGATGCCCTGGAAGAGCGGCACCGCGAAATCCACGCCGGTCACGCTGCGGACGCGGTTCACGTCGGTGTCGCGCAACGGCTTGGTCTCGTTCGCCGATTCCACGTGCGCCTCGACCACCCAGATCGCCGCCCGCATGTTGCGCAGATGGCTGGTGGTCCACGAGAGCAGGCCCTGGAAAACGGCGTTCTGCTGGGTCATCAGCAGCGTGGCGAATGTCAGGCCGCCGACCAGCATGATGTACTTGGCGCGGTCGCCCATCAGCATCTTGAGCGCGAGGTGGAACATGGTCGGGTCAGGTGCGGACGGTTCTTTTCGCGGCGACGGAGGCGGAGGACCGCTCCGCGCGGTGCGGGGTGCGCGCCCGCTGCCCAGGGCGTGACGGGGCGCCCGCGGCGGCGATGCCGCGGATGCCGGCGAGGCTGAAGGCGGTGATGTGCGTGGTCAGGCGGTCCAGCCCGGTGGCATCCAGCTCCGCGCCGGGGAACAAGCGGTCGATCACCGGCCGGCAATGACAATAGAAAAGGATCTGGCCGACGACGCTCATGCCGCAGAGCCGGACGGTCGCCGGATCCGCGGCGCCGCCCAGCAACGCGGACACGATCTCGCGCAGCATCTCGGACTGCGGACGGATGGCTTCGGCGACCAACCGGTCCAGGGCCGCGGTCGGTTCGACCATCTCGCGGGCCATGATGCGGCCGTGCCTCGCATGGAGCTCGGGCGAGAGCACGCGCTGGAGGAACGACCGGATGAAGCCTCCCAGCTGCGCCGCCGGATCATCGTCGCCGGTCGGGACGGGATACCGCGACTGCGCCAAGCGGCTCTGCTCGGCGAGCACCTCGGAGTAGAGGCCGGCCTTGTCGCCGAAGTGGTAGCTCACCGCGGCGACGTTCGCCCCGGCGCGCCGGCAGATGTCCCTCACGGTCGCGCCGCGGAAGCCGACCTCCGCGAAGACGTCCGCCGCCGCATGGAGGAGCGCCCCGCGGGTGGCGGCGTGGCTGGCGTTCTTGGAAGCGGCGGTTCGCACGATGTCGTTCCGGGATTTTCAAACAGTTGTTTGAGTTGTCAAACAACTGTTTGAAACAATTTCAAAGCGGCATCCGGAACGGCCAAAGGGCGATGGGATCCTCGTGTCGGCAGGCGGCCGGGCGACCCGTGGACGCGGTCGGATGTCTGATCCGACGGGCAGACCCGGACGAGGCCGTCACTTCCCGGCAACCGGGGACGACACCGCGTCCTTCAGCTGCGCGACCGGTTCCGCTTGGCCGTTGCGCCACGCGCGCAGCGTCGAGTCCTGTCCGCCGGCCAGGATCCATCGGCCGTCGGGCGTCACCGCCATGGCGTAGGTGAAATCGGCCGCGCCGGTCAGACCGAGCACGCGTTCGCCGTTCTCGTTCAGCACGCGCAGCTCGGCGTCGCCGGACGCGGCGACGAGCCGCTTGGGATCCTCCAGGAAGCTCACCGCGGTCACCTCGTGGACGAACCCCGTCGCCTGCTTCCGTTTGTCGCCGGTCCGCGCGTCCCAGAGCTTCACCACCAGATCGGCCCCGGCGGTCGCGATCGCCGCTCCGTCGGGCGACCAGGCGATGCCGAGGACGTGCCCCGAATGCCCTTCGAGCACGCGGCCCGGCTGCCCTGCCCCGGTGTCGACCAAACGGGCGAAACGATCCGCGCCGCCCGACGCGATCCAAGCGCCGTCCGGCGACCACGCCAGCGCGAGCACGGTGTCGCTGTGCAACGCCGGCAAGGCGTACAGCATCGATCCGGTCGCAGGATCCGCCACGAGGACGTCGCCGCCGCGCGTCGGCTCGCCGCCGCCGATCGCGAGACGAAGGCCGTCGGCCCGGAACGCCAGCGCCGTGACGCGGTCCGAGAACAAGGGCGCCGTCGGCCCGCCCAGGGTCCTCTCCAGGACCCAGGAAGGATCGATGCCCACGCGGTAGGCGTCTTTGAACGCGGTCGAGACCAGCACGGTGGAATCGTCGGCGAAGGCGATGCCGCGCAAGCCGTCCGCGACGGGGATGCGCTCGAGCGGCGACGCGTCGGCGGCGTCCCAGACCCGCAGCGTCCCGTCGTCGTGGATCGTGGCGACCCGTTTGCCGTCGGGCGAGAAGGCACCGGCGATCGCGCGGCCGACCGATTGGTTCGCCAAGGCGACCGTCTCGCGCGCGACGCGTTCGGCCCGGGCGACCTCGGCCTCCGACGCCTCGCGGCGCCAGCGCGCGGCGGCCAACGCCGACGCGGCCTTGTCGATCCCCGTCGCCGCCAGTTCGCGCTCGTTCCGCGCCGAGTCGAGCTTCTGGAGCAAGGTCTTCATCTCCGCTTCCGGGGCCTCGGCGGCCTTGGTCGCCGCTTCGAGTTTCTCGGTGGCGGTCTTGCGGAGCGCGACCTGGTTCGTCCCCGTCCCGGGCGAACGATCGAGCCGCACCAGCACCAGCTCGGCCTCGAAACGGGCGCGGCGTGCCGCGGCGACGGCCGGTTCCTTCGCGGTCACCGCCTTCTCGGCGACCTCGCGCGCTTCGAGCGCGCGCTTGGAACGTTCGCGCTGGGCGTCCAGTTCCTTGCCCGCCGCGTCGAGCGCCGCTTGCCGGACGTCGCGTCCGCTGCGGGCGCGCGCCAAGGCGCGCTCGGCGACCCCGGCGGCCTCATCCGCCGCCGCATCGGTGACGAGCGCGGCGACGAATTCTTTCGTGGCGGCATCCGCGATCAACGCCGCGCCGTCCACACCCCAGAGCGCGGTCTTGCCATCGGCGGCCAAGCGGCGGACGAGATCGGTCGCGAGGACCGGCAGGCCCGCCGCGTCGGTCTTCTCGATCCGGTAGGTCCGCTTCCAGAGCTTCACCTCGCGGAAGCCGCCGGACGCCAAGCGCGAGCCGTCCGGGCTGAACGCGAGCGCGTTGACGACGTCGCGATGCGCACCGGCCGGCGCGTTCGACGCGCCCGCCGATGGATCGGAGAGGCGTCCCAGATGGCGGCCGCCGGGAAGGCGATAGACATCGATGCGGTTGCCGCGTCCACAGGCGGCGTAGCGTCCGTCGGCGGTGATGGTGGCGGCGTAGATGGGATTGAGCGTGTCCGGCAACACCTGCCACGCGACGACCTCGTCGTGTTTCTCCGAGGCCTTCGCGCCCTGGTCGATCCACAGCGCGACCAGACCGAGCTCCTCGGGGGTCAGGTCGACCGCGTTGACCTTGTTCTCCTTGGGCGGCATGCGCGGCTTCTCGGCGTGCGTCGCGACCTTGAACAGGAGGGATTCCGCGGACTTGCCAGGGACGATGGACGGCCCCGATTCA
>CANGMH010000126.1 GCA_947454005.1 Verrucomicrobiota bacterium | reverse complement strand
TCGGCGGCCTTCACCCCGCAATAGGCCGCGCCGCCTTCGTAGGCCTGGTGCCCGGCGATGGACCCGATGTTCAGGACGCTCGCGCCGGCATGGTGCGGCAGCAGCGGCAGCACCGCGCGGGTCACGCGGAGCAGCCCGAGCAGGTTCGATTGCACCATCGCTTCCCAATCGGCGTCCTTGGCGGTCGCGACCGGGTCGATGCCGTGGGCACCGCCGGCGTTGTTGATCAGCACATCCACGTGCGGCGCGATCGCCCGGGCCCGGGCCGCGAAGGCTTCGACGCTGGCGGTGCTCGCGACATCGAGCCCGTGGAACTCCGCGGACGCGGCACCGTTCGCGAGCGCCGTCGCCGCGACCTCCTGCAACCGGTCCAACCGCCGTGCCCCGAGCAGCAGGTGGCAGCCTTCCGCCGCGAAGGCCTTCGCCGCCGCGGCGCCGAAGCCGCTCGAAGCCCCCGTGATCAAGACCCGCTTGCCGTGCAATCTCATGGCCCGAGCCTACCAGCCGGCGGCGCCGACGCCGCCAAAAAGATCACGGAGACCGCGCGGCGCGCTTGCTCGGACCCGACGGCACCGAAGAAGGAGCGCCCCCGGGATCTCCGGATGTCCTGGCCGACCGCGAAATGAGACCGACGACACCGATGCTGCACCGGTACGTCGGATAGTTGACCGAAAGGTAAAACCCACGACATTGGTTCCAACCGAAAGGAGAAAACCAAGATGCAGACACCCACCGAAAAGAAATCCGAAGCCGTCCTCGCCACCACCGACCTGACCTTCGAGCAGGACGTGCTCCGGTCCGAGCAACCCGTGCTGGTGGACTTCTGGGCGGCATGGTGCGGCCCGTGCCGGATGATCGCGCCGACCTTGGAAGAGGTCGGGGCGGAGTTCGCCGGCCGCGCGCGGGTGGCCAAGGTCGACGTCGACCAGAACCCCGTCACCGCCTCGCGCTACGGGATCGCCAGCCTGCCGACCCTGCTCGTGTTCAAGGGCGGCAAGGTCGTCGACCAGGTCATCGGCGCCGCCGGCAAGCGCACCATCGCGGCCAAACTCGCGGGGCATCTCGCCTGACGCCCGCTTGACGCTCCGGCCCGGACACCTTAGCCACGCCACGACATCCGCACATCAGGACCCCATGGGACGCACCAGCGACGCACGTGAGAAGCTCTTGGCCGCCGCGCTCGACCTCATCTGGACGAGCAGCTACGGCGGCGTGAGCGTCGACGACATCTGCGTCCGCGCCGGCGTGAACAAGGGAAGTTTCTACCACTTCTTCCCCAGCAAATCCGACCTCGCGGTCGCGGCGTACGAGGCCCATTGGCAAGAAAAGCGCCCGGCGATGGACGCCGTGTTCTCCTCGCAGAACCCGCCGTTGGACCGGCTCATCGACTGGTGCCGCCGCATCCAGGAAGGCCAGACCGAGATGCACGCGCAGTACGGCTTCGTGGTCGGATGCCCCTACGCCAACGTCGGCTCCGAGCTCGCCACCCAGGACCCCAAGATCCGCGCCAAGACGCAGGAGATGCTCGACCGCGGATTCCGCTACATCGAGGCGGCGATCGCCGACGCGCAGCGGCAAGGCCTCATCGACGTCGCCGACGCCACCGCGGCGGCCAAACAGGTCTCGTCCTGCGTCCTCGGCCTGCTGATCCAAGCCAAGATCGAGAACGATCCCGGGCTGCTCAGCGAACTGGAGCCGACGATGATGCGGCTGCTCGGCGCCAAGATGGTCCCCGCGTGACCCGGACCACCGCGACCACTTCGGCGGCCTGGATCCGATACCGGACGATTTCGGTCCGTTGAATTATTTGACCGTTCGGTTAACTGGTGAACCTTCCGCCGGCATGAACGGGCCAGCCCCTTCTCCCCGACCGACGATGACTCCCCCGAACTTCCGCAAGATCCAGCACACCCTCCGCCGCGCGACCCTTCCCCGGATGGGCGACACACGGCTCCGCGAACTGTCGCGGCACATCGCCGCGGACCTGTCCGCCCGGCACGCCCGCGTGCTCCCGCCGTCGTTCGTCCGCAAGGCGGTGGGCGATGCGGAGGCGTTGGCCGCCACGACCGGTGCCGCGGAGCTGGTGCTGCCCGAGCTCGCCCGCGAGAAGGTCGACGAAGCCCGCGCGTGGTTCTCGCGCCAGCAGGACATCCTCGAACGGAGCGCCTTCTCCTTCTCGGCCTGACCGCACCGGCGCCGCACGGCTTTTGACACCGTGCCCGCACTCTTCCACCCTCCGCCCCCCGTCGACCCGGACGCCCATCTCTCCGTCGCATGAAGATCCGCCTCACCTATCTCCTCCTCGCCGGTCTCGCCGCAGGCTGCGGGAAGCCCTCCCAGCCTCAGACGCCTCCGCTGCCCACCGTCACCGTCGCTCCCGTCCTGCAACGCGAGGTCGCCACCCGCGACGAGTTCACCGGGCGTCTGGACGCCGTGGATTCCGTCGAGATCCGGCCCCGCGTCTCCGGTTATCTCCAAGAGGTGCGGTTCCGGTCCGGCCAGCTCGTGAAGAAGGGCGACGTGCTCTTCGTGATCGATCCGCGCACGCGCCGGGCGGCGTTGGACCGGGCGGAAGCCGAGCTCGCGCGGGCGACGGCGCAGGCGGAGATCGCCGAGCGCGACGCCAAGCGCGCCGACCGCCTGATCGCGGAGAAGACCATCTCGCCGGAAGAGGCGGACCAACGGATCTGGGGCCAGAAACAGGCCGCCGCCGCGCTGCTCGCCGCCAGGGCCGCCAAAGAATCGGCTCGCCTGGAGCTCGAGTTCTGCGAGGTGAGGTCGCCGATCGACGGCCGCGTGAGCCGCGCGCTCGTGACCGTCGGCAACAACGTGTCCGGCGTGGACGGCTTCACGACCTTGATGACCACGGTGGTCTCGGTGGACCCGATCTACGCCTACTCCGCGGTGGACGAGACCTCGTTGCTCAAGCTCCAGGGTCTGCTCCGCGAGGGCAAGCTCCCGGTCGATGCCCAAGGCCGCGTGGCGGTGGAGATGCGCCTCTCATCGGAGACCGGCTATCCGCACAAGGGCTATCTCGAATCGCTCGACAACCGCGTCGATGCCGCGACCGGGAGCATCGCCTTGCGGACCGTCTTCCCCAATCCCGACGGCGGCCTCCTCCCCGGCCTCTATTCGCGGGTCAGCGTCCCCGGCAGCGCCTCGCAGCCGCTGCTGCTGATCGATGAGACCGCCATCGGCACGGACCAGAACCAGCGCTTCGTGCTCACCGTGAGCCCGACGAACACCGTGGCATACCGGCCCGTGCAGCTCGGCGGCACGGTCGACGGGAAGCGGATCGTCCGGTCCGGTCTCAAGGCCGGCGAGAACATCATCGTGAACGGCCTCATGCAGGTGCGGCCGGGCATGCCGGTGAACGTGATGACCGCCGACAAGGCGGGACCGGCGCCGCAGCACTGACACCCAGCGGTCCCGCGCCGTCCCCCAGCCATCACAGCCGTGAACTTCTCCCACTTCTTCATCCGCAGGCCGATCTTCGCCGGCGTCCTGTCGGTCGTCATCTTCTTGGTCGGGTTGATCGCGATGTTCCGGCTGCCGGTCTCGGAGTACCCCGAGGTCGTGCCGCCCCAGATCGTCGTGCGCGCCGTCTATCCCGGCGCCAATCCGAAGACCATCTCCGAGACGGTCGCGGTGCCGTTGGAACAGCAGCTCAACGGCGTCGAGAACTCGCTCTACATCTTCTCCCAGGCGACGAGCGACGGCGTGATGACCCTCACGGTCACCTTCAAGCTGGGCACCGACATCGACAAGGCGCAGGTGCTCGTCCAGAACCGCGTCTCCCAGGCGCTGCCCAAGCTGCCGGAAGAGGTCCGGCGCCTCGGCGTGCTCACCATCAAGTCCTCGCCGGACCTCACCATGGTCGTCCACCTCTTCTCGGACGGCCGGTACGACGACATCTACGTCCGGAACTACGCGACGCTCCAGGTGAAGGACGTCCTCGCCCGCATCAAAGGCGTCGGCCAGGTGCAGATCTTCGGTTCCGGCGACTACGCGATGCGCGTCTGGCTCGACCCGGACAAGGTCGCCGCCCGCGGCCTGACCGCCGGCGACGTGGTCGCCGCCATCCGCGAGCAGAACGTCCAGGTCGCCGCCGGCGCGGTCGGCCAGCAACCGGTCGCCGGTCCCGTCGCCCTCGAGCTCCAGATCAACGCCAAGGGACGCCTCGTCACCGAGCAGGAGTTCGGCGACATCATCATCAAGACCGGCCCGAACGGCGAGACGCTCCGGCTCCGGGACGTCGCCCGCATCGAGCTCGGCGCCGGCGAGTTCGCGCTGCGGTCGTTGCTCGACAACAAATCGGCCGCCGCGCTCCCCATCTTCCAGCAACCCGGATCGAACGCGCTGGAGCTCTCCAAGAACGTCCGCGCCGCGATGGAGGAGCTGAAGAAGAACTTCCCGGCCGGCCTCGACTACGGCGTCGTGTACGACCCGACCCGCTTCGTGGACAAGTCGATCGAGGCGGTCATCCACACGCTCTTCGAGGCGATCGTGCTCGGGGTGCTGGTCGTGATCCTGTTCCTCCAGACCTGGCGCGCCTCGGTCATCCCGCTCGTCGCGGTGCCCGTCTCCTTGGTCGGCACGTTCGCGGTGATGATGGCGCTCGGGTTCTCGATCAACGCGCTCTCGCTCTTCGGGCTCGTGCTCGCCATCGGCATCGTCGTGGACGACGCCATCGTCGTGGTCGAGAACGTCGAGCGGAACATCGCGCTGGGCTTCGAGCCGCATGAGGCGACGCGGAGGGCGATGACCGAGGTCACCGGCCCCATCGTCGCCACGGCCCTGGTGCTGTGCGCGGTGTTCGTCCCGACCGCCTTCATCAGCGGTCTGACCGGCCAGTTCTACAAGCAGTTCGCCATCACCATCGCCATCTCGACGGTCATCTCGGCGTTCAATTCCCTGACGCTCTCGCCGGCGCTCTGCGCGATCCTGCTGCAAGGACACGGCGCGAAGAAGGACCTGCTCACCCGCGGCATGGACGGCGCGCTGGGCTGGTTGTTCCGGCCGTTCAACCGCTTTTTCACCTGGTCGTCCGCGAAGTACGCGAACGGCGTCCGCCGCGTGATCCGCGCCAGCGCCGTCGCCTTGGTCGTGTACCTCGGGCTGGTGCTGCTGACCGGCAAGGTCTTCAGCCTGGTCCCGGTAGGTTTCATCCCGGAACAGGACAAGCAGTACCTCATCTGCGTCGCCCAGCTGCCCGACGCCGCGTCGCTCGACCGCACGGACGCCGTGGTCCGCCGCATGAGCGACATCGCCAAGAAGGTCCCCGGCGTCGCCTCGTCGGTCGCCTTCCCGGGCCTTTCGCCGAACGGCTTCACCGCCTCGCCGAACAGCGGCATCGCGTTCATCACGCTCGACGAGTTCGAGAAGCGGACCGGTCCCGGTCTCTCGGGCGCCGAGATCCGCGACAAGCTGGTCGCGGCGTTCGGCGCGATCCAGGAGGCGCGGACCATCGTGATCATGGCGCCGCCCGTGAACGGCCTGAGCACCGGCGGCGGCTTCAAGCTCTACATCGAGGACCGCAACAACCTCGGCACGGAGGCGCTCTACGGGGCGACCTGGGGGATCATCGGGCAGGCCTACGCCACCAACGTCCTGCAGGGCGTGTACTCGACCTACCAGGTCAACGTGCCACAGCTCGAGGCCGACGTGGACCGCGTGAAGGCCAAGTCGCTCGGGGTGCCGCTCACCTCGCTCTTCGAGACGATGCAGATCTACCTCGGCTCGCTCTACGTGAACGACTTCAACCGCTTCGGCCGCACCTACCAGGTCATCGCGCAGGCCGACGCCCCCTACCGCGACCGTCTCGACGACCTCGTCCGGCTCAAGACCCGCAACTCCAGCGGCCAGATGGTCCCGCTCGGATCGATGATGACGGTGAAGGAGAGCGCCGGACCCGACCGGGTGATGCGCTACAACGGCTATCCAGCCGCCGAGATCAACGGCGCGCCGGCGAGCGGCTACAGCTCCGGACAGGCGGAGGCCTTCATCGAAGGCCTCGCCAAGCGGAGCCTGCCCGCCGGGATGAGCTACGAATGGACCGAGCTCACCTACCAGCAGCGCATCGCGGGCAACACCGCGATCTACGTCTTCCCGCTCTGCCTCTTCCTGGTCTTCCTCGTCCTCGCCGCGCAGTACGAGAGCCTCACCCTGCCGCTCGCCATCATCCTCATCGTCCCGATGTGCCTGCTCTGCGCGATGGTCGGCGTGATGCTGAAGGGCACCGACAACAACATCTTCACCCAGATCGGCCTGATCGTGCTCGTCGGCCTCGCGTGCAAGAACGCCATCCTCATCGTGGAGTTCGCCCGCGAGAAACAGCACGAGGGCATGGGCATCGTCGAAGCGGCGCTCGAGGCCTGCAAGCTGCGGCTCCGGCCCATCCTGATGACCAGCATCGCCTTCATCGCCGGCGTGTTCCCGCTGGTGAAATCCCACGGCGCCGGCTCGGAGATGCGGCAGGCCATGGGCGTGGCGGTCTTCGCCGGCATGATCGGCGTCACGGTGTTCGGCCTGTTCCTGACGCCGGTGTTCTACACCGTGCTCATGAAGCTGGCGGCGAAGTTCACCGGGAAGAAGGCCGGGACCGCGGTGCCGGTCCATCACTGAACGGTGCCCGCCCGATGACACCCAGGAATCCTGAACGCCCGTTGTTGCTGCTGCTCGCGGCCGTGATGTTCACGCACATCATGGATTTCATGATCCTGATGCCGCTGGGACCGCAGCTCATGCGGGACCTCGACCTCGGCCCCGGCAAGTTCAGCGGACTGGTGGCCGCCTACACCTTGAGCGCGGGATCGGTCGGGCTTCTCGGCGCGCCGTTCATCGACCGCTTCGACCGCCGGCCGCTGTTGCTCTTCGCCTACGCCGGCTTCACCGCGGGCACGCTGGCCTGCGCGCTGGCGCACACCCACGCGGCGTTGCTGACGGCGCGGATCCTGTGCGGCGCTTTCGGCGGGCTCTCGGGGACGCTGGTGATGGCCGTGGTGAGCGACGTCGTGCCGCCGGAGCGGCGCGCGGCCGGGATGGGCGTCGTGATGGGGGCCTTCTCCTTCGCGGCCGCGCTCGGGGTGCCGTCCGGGCTCTGGCTCGCCCATCGCTTCGTCTGGGAGACGCCGTTCGTCCTCCTCGCCGCGCTCTCGGCGGTGATGTGGGTGGCGATCTATCTGCGGATGCCTTCGGTCCGCGGCCATCTCGACCGCGGGCAGCGGCAGGATTTCCGCGCGTTCCTCGGACTTTTGACCGATGCCAACGCCGGTCGGGCGCTGCTGTTCATGATGACGATGGTCTTCGGCCATTTCGCGATCATCCCGTTCCTCTCGCCGTACCTCGTGTCCAACGCCGGCATCAGCGAGGAGCACGTGTCGATGGTCTTCCTGGTCGGCGGCGTGTGCAGCGTGCTCACCACCGGGCTCGTCGGACGGATCGCCGACAAGCACGGGCGGCACCGGACCTTCTATGTGCTGGCCCTCGTGGCCATCGTCGTGACGTCCCTGCTCTCGCACCTCGGTCGGGCGCCGCTCTGGCAGGTGCTCTCGTTGGCCGGATTGTTCTTCATCTTCGCCAGCGGGCGGTTCATCCCGGCCCAGGCGATCATGTCGCTCGCGGTGGCTCCGGCGCACCGGGGCGCGTTCATGAGCCTGAACAGCTGTTCGCGCGACCTCGCGGCCGGATGCAGCTCGGCCTTCGGCGGGCTCATCATCGGCAAGACCGCGTCCGGCCAGATCCAGAACTACCATTGGCTGGGATGGGTGGCGGTCGGCTCCGCGCTACTGAGCATCTGGCTCGCCAGCCGCGTGCGCTCGATCGAGACGCCGTCGAAGACCGCGGTCCCGCACTGAACTTCAAGCGCCCGGAAGGAGGTCCCGACCGGCCGCCGTCGCCCGCCGGTTCCGGCTCTTTTCCTGTCTCCGGCGGCGAAGTTGGTTGCCGCGCGACCGGGATCCACGCTGATTTGTCCGCGCCTTGACCCACGAACCCGAGATCTCCGCCGAAAATAAGGCCGGCTGGCATCCGAGGAACCGCTTCGGCGGAAGGTACGACTTCGCCGCCCTGGTGCGGAGGTGTCCCGACCTCGCACGCCATGTCGTCGCCGGACCGACGGGCGAGGACACCGTCGATTTCGCCGATCCCGCGGCGGTGCTGTCGCTGAACCGCGCGCTGCTCCTGCACCACCACGGGCTGGATCATTGGGACATCCCGCCGGGATACCTCTGCCCTCCGGTCCCGGGCCGGGCCGAACATCTCCACCGGATCGCCGACCTGTTGGCGGGCGATGCCGCCGCACCGGTCCCGCGCGGCGCCAAGGTGTCCGTCCTCGACATCGGCACCGGAGCCAATGGCATCTACCCGATCCTCGGCGTCGCCGAGTTCGGATGGCGGTTCGTCGCCACGGACATCGATCCGGTCGCGGTCCGATGGGTCGCCGAGCTGGTCGCCGCCAACCGCGTGCTGTCCGGGAAGATCGAGTGCCGGCTCCAGCGCGATCCCGGGTCGGTCTTCGACGGCGTGGTCCGTCCGGGCGAACGCTTCGACCTGTCGGTTTGCAACCCGCCGTTCCACGCCTCCGCGGAAGAGGCCGCGTCGGGGACGCTCCGCAAACTCCGCAACCTCGGCGGCGGCAGCACGAAAGCGCCGGTGCTGAACTTCGGCGGACGCGGCGGCGAGCTCTGGTGTCCCGGCGGCGAACTCGGGTTCATCCGGAAGATGGTCGCCGAGAGCGCCCGACGGCCCGGCCTGTGCCGTTGGTTCACGACGCTCGTGTCCAAGCAGCAGAACGTCGCGCCGGTCCGGAGCGCCCTGGATGCCGCCCGGACCGCCGGATCGCAGGTCATCGAGGTCGGCGTCGGCCACAAGCGGAGCCGCATCGTGGCCTGGACCTTCCAGCCGGACGAGGCGCTCCGCGTCGCGGGGCGCTCCGCCGATGCCGGTCTCAGCGGTCCCGCTCGAGCAGGTAGCGCGCGAGCGCCTCGAGCGCGACCGCCCGGCCCTTGAACGGCTTCAACGCATCGAACGCCTTCGCGGTCAGCTGCGCGGCGATCTTCTTGGATCTCTCCAGACCGACCAGGCGCGGGTAGGTCGCCTTCTGGGCGGCGACGTCCTTGCCGGCGGTCTTGCCCAACGTCTCCGACGACTGGGTGACATCGAGGATGTCGTCGATCACCTGGAAGGCCAGGCCGACGTTGTAGCCGAAATCGGTCAGCGCCTTGAGCTGCGCCGGGGTGCAATCCGCGCTCATCCCGCCGAGGCGGACGGAACAGCAGAGCAGCGCGCTCGTCTTGCGTTCGTGGATGTAGCGGAGCTGGGCGACCGAGAGGTCCTTGCCCTCTCCTTCGAGGTCGGCGACCTGGCCGGCGATGAGCTGGAGCGATCCGGACGCCTTGGCGATCTCGAGCACCAGGTCGCGGTGGGAGTAGCGCGGCCAGCCCCGGGCCTGGGCCGCCACCTCGAAGGCCTGGGTGAGCAGCGCGTCGCCCGCGAGCACGGCGATGCCCTCGCCGAAGACCACATGGTTCGTCGGCTTGCCGCGGCGGAGATCGTCGTCGTCCATCGCCGGCAGGTCGTCGTGGATGAGCGAGTAGGTGTGGATGCACTCGACGGCGCAGGCCAGGGGCATGGCCGCGGCATCGGTGCCGCCGCAGGCCTCGGCCGCCGCGAGCACGAGCGCCGGGCGCATGCGCTTGCCGCCGGCGAAGATCGAGTAGCGCATCGCCTTGTGGATCGTCGCCGGCCTGGCCGTCGCCTTCGGCAAGAACTTGTCCAGCGCGGCATCGACCGCCTTGGACCTTCCGTCGACCCACGACTTGAGGTCGAACGCACCGCTCTTCGGTTTGGACATCGCGCGACGTTCTACGGGGCCGGCGTCCACGGGCAAAGTCCAAACACAGGCGCCACCACCGGGACCCGCGCGGAAGACCGCGGATCTCCCGCGTAACCAACCGCCTTGCGTTCGGTCACCCCCTCCAGAAGATGTGGCCATCACAAGCTCGGAAGAAATGGGGTTGGACGTGGTGGCCTGCGTGGCGCGCGTGCGCGCGGGCGACGAGGACGCCGCCCGGGAGCTGCTCGCCCATCTGACCCCGCTCGTGCTGAAGATCGTCCGGTCGCATCTGCCCCGGAGGACCAGCGAGGAAGACCTAGTGCAAGCTGTGTTCGTCAAAGTGTTCACGAAGCTCGACCAGTTCGGCGGCGCGGTGCCGCTGGCCCACTGGGTCTCGCGCATCGCCGTGAACACCTGCCTCAACCAGCTCGCGCACGAGAAGATCCGCCCCGAGCTCCGCCACGCCGACCTGAGCGAGGACGAGGAGGCCGTCATCCAGAACCTGGCGTCCGACACCGGCGAGCTGCCCGCGGAACAGAGCCTTGCCTCCCGCGAGCTCGTGGAGAAGATGCTGGCAAAGCTGAACCCGGCCGACCGGCTCGTCATCACGCTCATCCACCT
>CANGMH010000125.1 GCA_947454005.1 Verrucomicrobiota bacterium | reverse complement strand
GACCAGTTCGAGTTCTTTCCTCACGAGCGTGTCATCAGCGAACAGGAACCGGAAATGATCCTCTTCCGGGAGAAGGCGGCGCGCCAACTGCCCGATGGCACATGGCAGCGAATCTATTGTCTGGCGGACGGCTCGGTGCAGACCCGCCACAGCGCAGACGGCGACTTCAGCCAGATCGAGCGGGAAGGCACGGGCACCGCTGCGAACGGGCCGAAGAAGCCGTAGGCGGACGACGTCCGAGGATGCCTACGCCTTCGTTCGCGTGGCGGCCTGGAAAATCCAACCCGCGCATGAGGCCGCCGCCGGTCCAAGGGCACAGGTAGCGGCGCAGTCGCGCCAGCGTCTTGGAGTGCGGCGGTCCTCTACCGCTTTCGGACCGGCAGCAAAGCGACATACAAGGCACGCGGCGAGTTCGGCGTCCGACGGTTCTGTGAGACTCGCGCCTCTCTGCGGCAAAACCGGCCCCGGCAAAAAGCGACAGAGGACTGCCGCACTCCAAAACCTCACGGGATCCGCACCAGGCCGAGAAGGCGCGGGCGCCTTACGGCCGCGTGGGCAGCACCGCAATGAGCCGGCTGGCGGATGCAGGCATCCGCGCCCCGGGCTCACACCTTCGTGCGGAAGTAGGCGATGGTGCTCTCCAGCCCTTCGGCGAGCGGCACCTGCGGTCCCCACTTCAGCAGCTTCTTGGCGAGGGTGATGTCGGGGCGGCGCTGCTTGGGATCGTCCTGCGGCAGCGGCCGGTGGACCACCTTCGACCTGGAACCGGTGGCCCGGATGATCTCCTCGGCGAACTGGAGCATGGTCATCTCGTGCGGGTTGCCGATGTTCACCGGGTCGCTGGTGTCGCTCATCATCAGGCGGTAGATGCCTTCGATGAGGTCCGAGCAGTAGCAGAAGCTCCGCGTCTGCTTGCCGTCGCCGAAGATGGTGATCGGCTTGCCGGCCAACGCCTGGCCGATGAAGGCGGGCACGACGCGGCCGTCGTTGAGCCGCATGCGCGGGCCGTAGGTGTTGAAGATGCGGACGATGCGGGTGGGGATGCCGTGCTGGCGATGGTAGGCCATCACCAGCGCCTCGGCGAAGCGCTTCGATTCGTCGTAGCAGCCGCGGGGGCCGATGGTGTTGACGTTGCCCCAGTAGCTCTCGGGCTGGGGATGGACGAGCGGGTCGCCGTAGATCTCCGAGGTCGAGGTGATGAGGAAGCGCGCGCCCTTGGCCTTGGCGAGTCCCAGCGCCTTGTGCGTGCCGAGCGAACCGACCTTCAGCGTCTGGATCGGCAGCTCGAGATAATCGATCGGGCTGGCGGGCGAGGCGAAATGCCAGACGTAATCGACCTTCCCGGCGAGGTAGAGGAACTCGGTGACGTCCTGCTTGATGAACTTGAAATCCGGGTTGCCGGCGAGATGGGCGATGTTGTCGGTCGATCCGGTGACCAGGTTGTCGATGGCGACGACGGAATGGCCGCGGGCGAGCAGCAGGTCGGCGAGATGGGAACCGAGGAATCCCGCGCCGCCGGTGACTACGGAGACCGGACGGGAGGTGGAGGTGGCGGTGGATCCCGGGCGTTTCGTCTTCGTCTTCATGCGGATGCCGCGGGAGGAGGATCCGCGGGACGACGGCCGTCCGGGAAGATCCGCCCGAGGGCTGGAACGTGGCACGTGGGCCGGCCTCCGTCGATGGCCGGGATCACTTCGCGCCGGCGCCGGCGAAGACGGCCGGGACCGTGCGCAGGAGGATCTTGATGTCGAGCCAGAGCGACCAGTTGTCGATGTACTCGAGGTCGAGCCGGACCCATTCCTTGAAGTCGCTGACGTTGTTGCGTCCGCTGACCTGCCAGAGGCAGGTGAGACCGGGCTTCACGCTGAGGCGGCGGCGATGGGCGGGATCGTCGAAGCGCTTCACCTCGTGGACCGGCAACGGACGCGGGCCGACCAGGCTCATCTCGCCGGTGGCGACGTTCCAGAGCTGCGGCAGCTCGTCGATGCTGTAGCGGCGGAGGAAGCGGCCGACGGACGTGATGCGCGGGTCGTTGGTGACCTTGAAGACCGGGCCGGACATCTCGTTGAGCTGGGCGAGCTCCTGCTGCATCTGCTCGGCATTGGTCACCATGGTGCGGAACTTCAGCATGGTGAACGGATGGCCGTTCAGCCCGGCGCGCTGTTGCCGGAAGAGCACCGGCCCGGGCGAGGTCAGCCGCACGGCGATCGCCGCCAAAGCCATCACGGGCGCGGTGGCGAGCAGCAGCGCGACCGAGCCGGTGAAATCGATGCCGCTCTTGATCAACGCCTGCCACGACGCCTCGGGGCCCGTGCGGAAGACGAGCACCGGCTGGCCGTTCAGCTCGTCGGCCGTGGCCTGCGAGAGCCGCGTCTGGAAGAAATCCGCGAGCAGCCAGACCTCGACGCCCTCCAGCTCGCACACCTGGATGGCCAGCTCGATCTGGCTGAACAGCGCCTGGCGCGGCGAGATGATGACGGCGTTGGCCGAGGTCTCGTGGAGCAGCTCCGCGAGCCGGCTGGGCGTCGTGTCGGCGAGGTCGACGCGGGCCACCACCTCGAAATCGCCGAGCGTGCCCGAGGAGATCGAACGCTCCAGTCGCTCGGTGTCCTCGCCGCTGCGGCCGGAGCTGCCGACCAGGATGACGCGCCGGAGGGCCGCTTGGTTGCCGCGCCGGGCGACGTTCCACCGGCGCACCGTCTCCTCCTTGAGGAACACGATGCCGACCGCGATGGGCAGGAAGAGCAGGACCACGCCGCGCGAGACCTCGGCCTTGCGGAAGAACAAGACCGTGTTGACCACGATGGTGATCCAGACGGCGGCCTTCACCAGCTGCCACAGGGTCAGGCGGCGCGAAAAGAAGAGCGGGCGTTGGTAGTACCCCTGGGACTCCAGCAACGGCGGGATCAGCGGGACGATCACCACCAGCAACCAGGCGTAGACGCTGAAGTCCTGGATCAGGTTCTCGTGGTCGAAGACCGGCAGGGAACGGATCCAATGCGCCAGCCAGAACGACGCGCCGAACAACGCCGCATCGAGCGGCTTGTGCAGCATGTTCTGAAGTTGCCGATGTCGGCGCAGCATGGTTCGCGGGGCGTTGTGACAGGCGGAAAGCCCGATGTTAAGCCCGAATCACGGGCCGGACGGCGGTCCGGGATCCCCGGCCGCGAGCTGGAACTCGGGGACGCTGGCCGCGACCAGCCGGCTGAGCCGCTGGAACGTGGCATCCTCGTCGCCCGGGGCGCAGAGCGCGAAGTAGGACACGTAGGCCCAGCGCTGGAGCACGTTCCGGGTGAGCAGGTCGCGGATCATCCAGCGGGTCCGCGTCCAATGGCTCGACGTCAGCTGGCCGTCGGCCACGAACCAGAACACATAGACGCCCGACCGTTGCAGGAGCCGTCCGTCGGGCGCCGTCATGCTCTGGCTCGCGTCGAACCGCTGCACCTCCAGCGCGTACGGATGCGGACGGGGGACCTGGATCCGCTCGGTCCGGCGCGACCGGATGTCCCAGCCCACGCCTTTCAGGCAGAACTCGGGCTGGTGGATGCTCGTGCGGTCGCGTCCCATGAGCACGACCCGGGCAAGCGCGGAGAAGCTGCCGTCCGGCGCCTGATAGGTGCCGTAACCGAAGCTCGTGTCCGGCGGGAGATTGTCGAGATCCGTGTCCGGCACCGGTTCCGGCCGGCCGATGTGGCCCGCGACGATCGTGGGCAAGAACGCCTGGTTGGTGCGGGCCAGCCGGCCCGAACTGCTGATCAAAGGCATCCGCACGACCTTCACGCCGGGCGCGCCGATGGTCTGGTGGTCCCGCAGACGGACGAGCAGCAGCCCGCTGACCGCCATCGACACCGCGAGGACCGCGACTAGCGCCATCGGGAACCACGCGGCCTTGTCCGGGACCGACGCGGTGTCATCGGGATCCGCGACCGCAGCGCCCTTCCCCGCGGGTTCCTTCAGCAACCTTCCGAGCACGAGCACGCCGAGCACCGCGCCGACATAGGTGATGAACCCGAACTTGGTCTCGACCAGCTTGCCGGCCGCTTGCCCGTAGTGGTCGCCGACCCAGAACACCACGACCAGGCGGAGCACGTTGCCCAGGAGCGCCAGCGGGACCGCCGAGAGGATGACCACCGCGCGCCGCCATCCGGGCCGGAAGACGAGGAAGGCGAAGACGACCGTGATGAGCAGCACGAGGGTCGCGCTGCGGATGCCGCTGCACGCCGCCACGACGTCGAACACGAATCCCTGCGGATCCCGTGCGTCCGGCGGATGCGACACCATCGTGCCGGCCCGTGACAGCGGGATCCCGAGGACCCGCTTGCTGAACCCCACCGAGATCGCGGTCGACAGCAGGCGCAGCTGGAACGTCAACGGGTCGGTGTACGCCGCGACCGGGATGGCGAAGACCGTCAGGAACCACGGGAACGCCGTCGCGCGCAGCCATGCCCGGCCCCAGACGACCCCGGTCGACGCCCATGCGCCGAGGATGAACCCGAGCACCGAGAGCCGGACCTGTTGCACCGTGTAGCCCACCACGTGGAGCGCGAGACCGAGCAGGACGCCGAGGACGGCCGGTGCCCAGGGCCCCGCCGCGGAGCGGAGCAGTTCGGCGCGTCTGTTGAAGGCCAGGACGGCCACCAGGCCGAGCACCAGCGGGCACAGCTCGTCGCCGGTCTCGCCGTTCGCCGTCAGCCGGTACCATCCGGCCAGCCAGCCGAACATCGAGGGGCTGTCCACGTACCCGAAGCTGGAGTTGCCGACGAAGTGGAACAGCGCGCACCACGCCGCCAAGAGCGCCGCCAGCCCCGCCTTGTGCGGCAGGTCCCTCCAGCGTTGGCGGAGGACGGTCACCGGTTCGCGGCGACGCCGGTCGCCGCGGAAGGCGTCTCCAACCGCGGCGCGCAGGCCGCGATGAGACGGCTGAGCTTGTCGAACGCCGCGTCCTCGTCGCCCGGCTCGCAGACGGTGAAGAACGAGACGTAGGCCCAGCGCTGGAGCTCGTTCTCCAGGACCAGGCCGCGGATCATGCTCCATTGGCGCTCCCAATGGCTCGCGGTGCGCCGTCCGTCCGCGACGAAGTAGAACACGTAGACGCCGCCGATCTGTTGCCGGACGCCGTTGCGGTTCCACGTCGCGGTGGAATCGAAGCGCTGGACCGGCATCGGCGCGCGCATCGCCCCGCTCATCGGGATCTCCGCCTGCGTCCGACGGAGGATCCGCCAGCCCTGGCCTTCGAGGCAGTATTCCGGCCGGTGGATGCTCGTGCGGTCCGAGCCCATGAGCACCACGCTCACCTGGGCCTCGAGGCTGTTGTCGGACGCCGTGTAGAGACCGCGGCCGAAGGTCGTGTCCGAAGGAAGGGTCTTCAGCTCCAGGTCGGTCACCGGCGTGGTCTGGAACGAATAGCCGTGGAGATCGGACGGCAACGCGGCGGAATTGGTCCGGCCCGAGAGCCCTTTCTCGCCCAACAGCGGCACGGCGACGACCCGGACGCCCGGCATGCCGAGCCGCTGGCGGGTCTTGAGCTGCGAGAGCAGCAGACCGGTGCCGGCGACCATGGCCAGCGCGGCGAGGGCGAGATGAAGGGCGCGACGGTTCATGCGGCTTCCGCGGACGTGGACCGCGGGAGGTCGCCAGACGCGGCCGGCGCCGGAGCGGCGGGCTTCTCCTGGAGCCAGCGGCCGAACAGGACCACCCCGCCGAGCGCCACGATGAAGGTGATGAAACCGAACTTGTTCTCGATGGCCGCGCCGGCCTTCTCGCCGAACGATTCACCGACGACGAAGACCACGACCAACCGGAACAGGTTGCCCAGCACCGCGAAGACCGGCGCCGACACGACCAACAGCAGCCGGCGCCATCCGGACCGCAGCGTCAGCCAGCCGTGGACCAAGGTGAGCAGCAGCACCGCCGTCAGGCTGCGGATGCCGCTGCAGGCCGCCTCGACCTCGAACTGGAAACCGCGCGTGCCGTCGGGCAGCACGCTGTACACCGCGGTGCCCTCCCGGAGCAGCCGCATCTGGAGCACCTCGGTGCAGAAGCCCGTCGCCAACTGCGCCACGAGCAACCGGAGGTAGAACGTCACCCCGTTGAGGTAGGCGGTGACCGGGATGCAGAACAGCAGCAGCGCGAAGGGGAACACCGAGGCCCGCATCCACGCGCGCCCCCAGAAGAGCCCGGTCAGGCCGTAGAGCCCGGTCAAGAAACCGACCAACGACAGGCGCGCCTGCTGCACCTGGTAACCGAGCAGATGCAGCACGAGCCCCGCGGCGACCAGGCCCAGGGCCGGCGCCCAGGTGTCCTTCGGCAGCGGGACCAGCTGGTCGCGCCGGATCCACAGCAGCACCAGGCTCACGAACGGCACCAGCATGCCGAGGCCGTCGTCGGGGTTGTTCTGGTAGAGCGGATAGAGCCACCCGAAGAGCGACGGCGAATCGACGTAGCCGAAGTTCGCGTTGCCCAGAAGATGGAACAGCGCGAGCCAAGCCAGCAGCGCCACGCCGAAGAACGGCTTGTGCGGCAGGCTGTCCACCAGTTTGCGGAGTTCGTCCATGTCGTGCCGGGCGGCGAAAGCCGGGGGAAGAGAATCGCCGAGGCCCGCGACCGCAAGTGGAAGTTTGCCGGGGCCGGGACACCGGCCGCCAAATCCGTTGAAAATCCCGGCCCCTCGCGCGCGAATGCACGGAGAGATGCGCACCGGATCCCGCGGCGATGAAGATTTCCTCCCGACCCGCCAGAGCCTGCTCTCCCGGCTCCGGTCGTGGGACGCCCAGGACAGCTGGCGCGAGTTCTTCGAGACCTACTGGCGCCTCATCTTCGACACGGCGTCGAAGGCGGGCCTCGACGAGGCGTCGGCCCAGGACGGCGTGCAGGAGACCATCATCGCCGTGGCCAAGCAGATGCCCGGTTTCCGCTACGACCGGACGCAGGGCACCTTCAAGGGCTGGTTGTTGCAGATCACCAAACGCCGGATCGCCGATGCGCTGCGGAAGCGGTACCGCGACCGCGAAGGCCGACGGGCCGACCCCGACGACCCGGCGGTCGAGGCCGAGATCGCCGGTCTGTCCGATGCCCAGGACCGCGAGCTGGACGGCCTCTGGGAAAAGGAATGGCAGAGCCATCTCCGGGCCGGCGCGATCGAGCGGCTGAAGCAACGCGTGAAGCCCGAGCAGTTCCAGATGTTCGACCTCTACGTGCTGCAAGGCTGGCCGGTCGCCAAGGTCGCCGAGGCCCTCGGTGTGAGCCGGATGCAGGTCTACCTCGCGAGGCACCGTCTCGGGAGCCGGCTACGAAAGGATCTGGAACGGCTCTCGACGCAGCTGTCCTGAGCCCGGCAAGACGGTCCCCTTGCCGGTCGGCGGAGGAGGATCGTGCGATTTCAGCGTTCAGATCGGTGGGGCGGATGTGTTGTCCTCCGGGCGAAGCCACTTGCGGACCCTCCTCGAATTGAACCGAGCCCCCGTCATCCCGGACCACGAGCTGTTGCGCCTCATCGGCCGCGGCAGCTACGGCGAGGTCTGGCTCGCCCGCAACGTGCTGGGGACGCTCCGCGCGGTGAAGGTGGTCCACCGCGCGGATTTCAGCTCGCCGCGGCCCTTCGAGCGCGAGTTCCGCGGCATCCAGCAGTTCGAGCCGGTGTCCCGGTCGCACAACGGTCTGGTCCACGTGCTCCAAGTCGGCCGCAACGACGCGGACGGCTGCTTCTACTACGTGATGGAGCTCGCCGATGCCGTCGACCCCACGGTTTCGGATCCGGCCGTCTACGCGCCGCGAACGCTCGCGGCCGACCTCGCCGCGCAGGGACGCCTCCCGGCCTCGGCATGCGTCGGGATCTTCCTCGCGTTGGCCGATGCGCTCGCCCATCTGCACCGGGCCGGTCTGGTCCACCGGGACATCAAGCCGGCGAACCTCATCTTCGTCGGCGGCGCGGTGAAGTTCGCCGACATCGGGCTCGTCTCGCGCGCCGAGGAGAGCGGCTCGGCCGTCGGCACCGAAGGCTTCATCCCGCCCGAAGGCACGGGCACGCCCGCCGCGGACATCTACAGCCTGGGCAAGGTGCTCTACGAGGCGGCGACCGGCCGCGACCGCAAGGAGTTCCCCGCCCTGCCGCTCGACGTCGCCGACCTCGCCACGGACGCGGACCTGCTCGAGCTCAACGCCGTCATCCTCAAGGCGTGCGCCAACGAACCCTCCCGGCGGTATGCCTCGGCCGAGGCCTTCGCCGCCGACCTGGCCTTGTTGAAGGAAGGCCGTTCCGTGAAGGAGCAACGTCGCCGGGAGCTCCGGCGGAGCTTCGGCCGGCGGACGTTGCTCCCGGCCTTCGCCGCGGTGCTCGTCATCGCCGCGACGGGGGTGCTCTTGCGCCGGCCGACCGCGTCGCCGCAGCGGGCCGCGGCCGCCCTGCCGGACCGCCCGCCGACCGCAGCGGATCTGCTCGCCCAAGCGCGCCTTCTCCGCGAAGGCGCGACCCCGGGATGGCGGACGACCGCTCTGGGCATCTTGGCGAAGGCCGCGGCCGGCGGACCCGTCGCGGAGCTCCGCCAAGAAGCGGTCCTCGCGCTCGGCACGCCGGACCTGCGGCCGCTGCCGTTCGATCCGCCCGGCCCGCCGGCACCGCTGCTGATCGACCTGTCTCGCGAACGCTACGTCACCGCCACGCCCGAGGGCGTCGTCGTCTTCCGATCGTCGAAGGACCACGCGGAGCTCTTCCGCCATGAGGTGGAGGTGGTGCCGCTCGCCCAGTTCCTCGGCTTCAGCGCCAGCGGGCGATGGTTGTCGATGGTCGACCAGACGGGCGCCTTGCGCTTCCGCCGCTGCGACCCGGGCACCGGCGCTTGGTACTGGTCCGGACGGGCGCACAGCATGAGCCAAGCGGCCTTCAACGCCGAAGGCACCCTGGCCGGCTACACCTACGGCGGTCACGCCGACGCGGAACGCTTCATCGCGCTGTCGCCCACGGTGGACATGGGACAGAAGCGCTTCATCGAGTTCCCCGGCAGGACCGGACCGTTCGCGTGGTCGCCGAGCGAGACGCGCCTCGCCGTGCTGATCGAGGAACCGCCGGGGCTCGCCATCGTCGACCTCGGGCTCGGCAAGGTCTCGGTCCACCTGCCCTTGGAAGGGACGCCCACGGCGATGGCATGGTTCGGCGACGCGCGACGGGTCATCTGCGCGACGCGGACCGGTGTCTGGGTCGCTGACACCGTCACCGAGCAGGTGCAGCGGTTCGCGGACGGCCTGTCCGGCGCGGCCGGACTCTCGCTCGACGAGGCCGACCGCGTGCTCGCCGTCGCCCGCTTGGACGGTCGGGTCCAGCTCTGGGACGTACCCTCGCGCCGGCCGCTGGCCGCGGTCGAGACGCCGGCCGGGCGGGTCGATCTGTCGCCGACCGGTCGCCAGCTCGCGGTCTACGCGCCCGGCCAGACCCGCGCGACGCTCTGGGAATTCGCCAGCCCGCGCGACGTCGTCCGCTTCTTGCCGACCAACCTCAAAGCACTTCCCCCGACCGGCGACGCTCCCGGACTGCGGCGTGACGCGGCCGGGATCTGGTTGTCGGCGTCGACGAACGCGACGTTCCGCCTGCCTTCTGCCGGCGGTGCCAAGGGCTTCGCCCGCTCACCGAACGGCGCCTGGGTGCACGTCCATCTCGAGGACGGCGGGGTGCAGGAGTGGAATCTGCCGCGCCTGCAGGAGCGGCTGACCGCGATGGGCCTCGGCTGGTGAGCCGGATCCCGCGGGTCACTTCGGGAGCCACTTCTCCCAGTTCTTCGCGTAGGCATCCACGTTGTCCCGGTCGACGGGCACCAACGGGCTGACCTCCTTGACGGAGGGCGGGCTCTTCTTGAAGTGGACCTTGTCGAGCAGGAGCTCGATGGAGCGGTAGCCCCAGGCGTGGCATTGCTGGGCGAGCAGCTTCTGCACATGGCCGCTACGGAGATAGGCGAGCTGGGCCGGCAAGGCATCGACGCTGACGCACTTCACCGTGCCCGGCGCCCACTTGAGCGCGTGCTCGGTGAACAACGGCCATCCGCCGATCATCGCCCATCCGGTGACCTCGGGGGCCGCCTGCATCACCTGCTCGACGCGGGCCGCGGCGTCCTGCGGCGTCTCCTTGTGGTAGTAGGTGTCGCGGATGCGGATCCCGGGGAACGCCTTCGCGCCTTCGCGGACGCCCTGCGACCGCTTCTGCAGGTTGGGCGCGTTCTGGTTGCCGGCGAGGATGGCGACGACGCCCTTGCCGCCCATGACCTTGGCCAGCTCGGCGATGACCTGCCGACCGCATTCGAGGTCGTCCACGCCGTAGTTGATGAAGCGCTTCGAGGCCGGCGCATCGCTGTCGAAGGTGCACACCGGGACGCCGCCCTTCACGGCCTTGTCGATGGCATCGGTCACCTTGTTCGCGTCGCTGCAGCTGATGGCGATGCCGTCGGCGCCGGCGAGCACCAGCTGTTCGATGGCCTCCGCCTGCTTCTGGGCGTCCTCCTCGTTCGGCGTGCGCCAATCGACCTTGATGCGCAGCCCGTGCTTCGCGCCGAGCTCGCGCGCGGCGTCCTCGGCCCCGACGCGCGCGACCTGGAAGACGGCGTTGCCCTGCGACTTGGCGACGAGGCCGAAGGTGTAGCTCTTGGACCCCGCGGCCTGCACGACGACAGGCAACGTGGACGCGGCGAGGAGGAACGAGCGGCGGTTCACGCGG
>CANGMH010000124.1 GCA_947454005.1 Verrucomicrobiota bacterium | reverse complement strand
GGTGCTTGTCTCGCCGCTCGCCCAACGGAACTGGGCTTCCTGCGCGGCGTCGTTGAACCCAATCCAAAGGTCATGGCTCACGCCGTCAAACGCGCCGAAGGTCGTCTTGATCCATGCGTCTTCCGCGGCGTCGTTGATGGTCACCAAATCGCCGCCCAATTGCCGGGCCTTGGCCTCGGCGGCGGTCCAACTGCTCGCGGTCAAAAGCACGTAGCGATGGCTGCTGATCGGATGGACGACTAGGCCGGGAATCGTGTCCGGCATGTCGGCCACCTCGACGATGCCGAAAACTGGATATCCCGGCATGTCAGGAATGTCGTTCCACTGGCCAGCCAAGCCGACGCTCTGAAGACCAGTCGCACCCAATAGCTCCGCGCAGTTCTCCACACTCGCGTTGTTGGGTTCGCCAGCCGACCAATTGGTGAACTTGGTAGGCTGGCCGTTGACCCAGCGGAAGGTGCCTTCCGTGGCTTTGTCGGTGTAACCGATCCATAGATGCCGCGACACACCGCCGAAGGTGCCGAACTTGGACAGAAGCCAAGCGTTCTCGGCCGCGTCACCGATTACCGTGAGATGCCCACCAAGCTGCCACGCCTCTTGGTTCGCTGCTGTCCAAGATGACTGGTCCAGGAGGTAGTACCGATGGCCGTTTGCTGGATTGGTGATCGGGCCGGTAAGGATAGCCGCCCGCGCGGGCGGCAATCCACCGATGGCGATAAGTGCCGCAATCCAAAGGGGAGCTTTCATTTAGGGCGGAGTTCTGCGCCGGGGATTGAAATCTGGCAACACCAAGTCAATGATTCACCGTATGATGACCCAGACGAGAGGAAGAATCGCGCGGGCCTACGTGCATGGATGGAACGATGCCTTGCGGCGGCTCCGCGATGTCTTCGCCGAGATGCCGCAGCATCTGCCGGCATTGACCACCCAACACGCCGCCGCTTTGCGATGCTTGGATGCCGTGGCGGGACAGCTGGCGGTCGGATCCCGTTCCCTGAATTGCCGGACCAATGCGGAGCTTGCACGGCGGTTCGACTGTTGCCCGAGAACGATCCAGAACTGGCGCGCAGAAGGGGCTCCTGTGGATGCCGGCAAGGCGGCGATGATCCGCTGGCTAGGAGCTAGGCGCTATGTCCCGGCAGGCACCGAGACACGCCATCATCGGCAACTGGATGCGGAACGCTTCCGGGCAGACTCCCGACGGCTGATGGCGATGGCCCGGCAGCTTGGCCATCTGCGGTGACGTGGTTCTAGCGATGTCGCACCGCGCAAAGTGCGGGTGTCGCGTGTGTCACAGTGTCGCGATGGCTGC
Source organism: Verrucomicrobiota bacterium (assembly GCA_947454005.1). Lineage (GTDB taxonomy): Bacteria > Verrucomicrobiota > Verrucomicrobiia > Limisphaerales > UBA9464 > CAIVQB01. The sequence goes on along the minus strand of CANGMH010000124.1, from coordinate 9,452 downwards.
TCCACTACCAACCGGTGACACGGGCGAACGTCGGGAGACGTCGGTGGCGGTCTTTGGTTTCCAACTTAGGAACCCAAACTGCGCAAGAAACTGGGGTGCCGAGCGTGAAACACTCCTGTCTGTGGCCTGTTCCTCCTGATCGTTGCATCGCGCAAAGTGGCAGGCCGTCCCGTGCGGGATTCAGCCGCGAGCCTTCGCCAGCCTGCCGCCTAGAACGTCGGGCATCGTGTCTGCCGCCCGACGAAGGGCCGCCGACTCAATGTGGGTGTAGGTGGCATTCACCGCCGCCGAGTCGTGCCCGATGAACTCCGCCGCGACGGCATCGCTGACGCCGGCATTCTTTAGGAGGCTCGTGGCGGTGTGACGGAGACTGTGGAAACTAAGCTCTGCCTGTTCATGTCGGACGCTGGATCCTTCGCCGGTCCCGGCGTATTTGCGCGCTTTCGCCAGTCCCGCCGCAACGAGGATGGCGTGGAACTGTTTCGACATGCGCCCGTTGTGCCCGGACTTCGCGTAGGTGTCGGCGGCGCGCGGGAACAGGGGCGCGGCGGGGTCGTCGGAGGTCGGGAGGGTTTCGACGAGGCGGACGAGCGGCGCGGCCAAGGGGAGGATCTGGCGGCGTTGGGTCTTGTCGGTCACGAGTCGAAGCTCCTTCCGTTGCAAGTCCACGTTGTTCCAAGTGAGTTGTGCGAGGTCGCCGAGACGTTGCCCGGTGTAGATACCGAAGACGATCAGGCCGCGCCATTCGTCGTCGGCGACTTCCAAGATGCGGTCCAGTTCGTCGAGCGTGAACGGCCGGCGCTTGGCCTCGCCCCGGCGTTTCAGGAAGGTCACCCGCTCGGCAGGATTCACGTCGATCAGGCCGTCGCGCTTAGCTTGGTTGAACGCGGCGCGGAGGATCTTGAGGCAGGTGTTGACGGTGTTCGCCGAGACGGTCTTGGCGTAGTGGTCGCGGAAGGCGGCAACCTCGCGGTGCGTGACGTGGGTAAGCTGGCCGGCAGCTTTGGAGCCGAGCACGTCGAGAAAGCGCTCAATGGCGCCTTCGTAGCGCGCGTGCGTCTTGTCGCCGGCTTCCAGTTCCTTCCGTTTGAGCCATGAGACGAAGAAATCCTTGGCGGTGGAACTAGGAAGCTCGTCCGCGTTCGCGAGCGAGTAGATGTCGGCGATGACCTTGCGCGCCTGCGATTCGATGAACCGACCCTGCCGCCCCGCCTTGCTGGCATCCTCGAACTGGTTGGCGATGCGCTGCGCTTCGCGCCGGTCGGTGCTCTTGGTGCTGCGTTGCGTCCGGCTGCTGTCGGGGAGGGTGAAGCAGGCAATCCAGAACGGGCTATTCGGGAGGCGGCGAAGTGAAGCCATAATTGTTACAACAACACTTACAACGTTTACAGATGTCAGGCAAGTCCGGACATGTCACCTTTGTTGGCAAAATGGCGCTTTGTTGGGTTAAATTTGAATCGTGAGTTCAAATCTCACCGCCCCGACCATTTTCTTCTTCAATCGGTCGCGACCGAAAACCCTCCGGGTACTTATCGGCTGGAAACAAGTCCGGCCGGATCGAGGGTGTCCGTTTCGTCGAAACCAGCATGGTTTTGCATCGCAGGCCGGTGACGACAGCACCGCCCGGTACTTTTCCCGATCCCGGTTGCTGATTTTTCCTTTCGGGCCCGCTCGACCCATCGTGGCCACCGCCTGCGATCCGGTCAGATCCGCCGCCGAGGTTGCAGCCCGAGGTCGTCCGATTGAACACGTTCCGCAGGATATCCGCCTCCGCGAACGCGCCCGACGGGTGCCGGCGCCTCCCATGGTCACGAGCCGCCCGGGGACGCCGGCAACATCCGCCGCAGCACGAGCAGCAGCGCGGCGACGACGACGACGAGCGCGGCCCAGAACATCCAAGTGCCGTGGTCGGACAGCGTCAGGCCGCTCCAAGCACCGCTTTTCATGGATTCTTCCGGGCCGGGCACGACCGTCGCGGTCTCGGTGACGAGCAAGCGGGCGGCGACCAACTGCAGATCGTAGTCCGGCGCGGCCGCGTCCTTGTTGCCATAGTAGAGCCACGTCGGGGCGGACCGGGGGGCCAGGAAGCGGAGCCGCGTCGCGGGATACGCCAGAGACACCTTGCCGAGTTGGATGGGCGCGTTGTCACCGTTCCGAATCTCCAGCGACAGCGTGTCGGTGGTCGGACCGGAGTCGAGCGCCAGCGTGAACGGATGCACGGTCCCGCCCGGCGTGCGACGCCAACGGGCCTCGCCAAGCACGCGTCGGGACTTCTCACCGCGGAAGTCCGACACGGTCTCGGACACCGTCACCTCGCGCTCGAACAGAGCGCTGGGGGAATCCGCCGTCAACGACACGAACGGCAACCCGGCGTGCGGCAGCTTGAGCCGCCAGATGCTCACGCCAGGCTGCTTCGGGTCGTCCGCCGCCGTGGGTTCGACGGCAACAGTGCGCCAACCTTTGCCGGCCTCGCGGAGGAACGGCCGCTGCCATCCTTCGCTCACGAGGCGCAGGTCCGCGAGGTCGGGCCGCGCGTGGGCGAGCACCTCGAGGTCGAGTTCCAGTTGCTGCGCGCCATCGCGTGCCACCGGCACGGCCTTGCGATGGCGCCACGCCGCGATGTCCAGCCCCGCACCGAGCGCGAACGGATCGGGCATGACCGCGGGCGGGCGGTACGCGGGGTTCGCCGCGAGCGGGCCGAGCGTCGCCGACCGCGGTTCCGCGGTCTTGAACTGCTCGGCGAAGGCCCCGAGATCATAGCGCGGCGCGGCGACGCCGGGGTTGCCCGCGAGAAGTTCATGGCGCCCGGCTTGCCGCGCGTAGAAGACCATCCGAACCGGCGCCAGCTCCATTCCGATCGCGCTGACCGGCAACGGCGGGCTGCCGCCGTTCTGGATGACCAGCACCGCCTCGCGCGACGGCACCGGTTCACCGATCTCGAGCCGCGTCGGTCCGCGGGTCGCCGCGCCGTCCGCTCCTAGGTCGTGGAACAACAACCCGCGCGCGACCACGCGTTCCGTCCATCGGCCGCCGTCGGATGCGCGCACCCGCAGCGACGCGGCGCGGGTGAACAGGCCTTCGTCGCTGGCCACGAGCAGCGACGCGAGGTCGAGGTTCGCCGAGCCCAGGTCGAGCGTGAGCCGGCTCTCGTCGGGCAACTCTTCGCGGGAGACGATGCGGACGGGCCTGTGCTCCGCGCCGGCCGGATCCTCCGAGGTGACGACCTGGAGCCGCGCGTCGGTGAACGGCACCGGTTCGGTCCGCGCGTCATCGAGCGTCACGCGCAGCCACTTCCAGGCGCGCGGCGCGAACGTGGTCTGGAGCCGCGTCTCGCCCTGGTAACGCTGGTACAGCGGCACGCCGTCGGCCAGGACCTGCCATGTCTCGCCGTCCTCCGATCCCTCGAGGCGCGCGGCCTTGAGGAATGAGCCGCTGCCGCCCTCCAGCGCGAGGCCGGCGATGGGCGACGCGACACCGGTCTCCAACAGCAACACCGTGGCGCGCGGTTTCAGCGTCGCTTGGAACGACTTCACCCGCCGCACCGGCGCCTCCCCCGCGAAGCGGAGCGGGCGTTCGAGGAAACAAGCGACCTCCGTGCCTGACGGATCCAAGAGCCGGAGGTCGGCCGCCTCCGGGCGCAAGGCCCCGAGCGTCCCGGAGGGAAGCGCGACCTTGATGAGCCCGGGCGCGGCGACATCCAGCGGCTGGCTCAGCCGCCACTCCGAACGGTCCACGGCGGCCGTCGCGCCGGGTGCGGAAAGGAGCAGCGACGCGAAAAGAAGGCGCAGGACCGCGCTGAAGGATTCAGAGGTTCTCATGCGGAGCGGAGGGTCTGTCCCCGCCATCGCCGGCGGAGAGGAATCGTTGGTAGAGGAACGACGCGCCGATGGCGATGACGGCCACCGCCGCGAACGCGCCGACACGGTAGAGCTGGTTCAGGTTGGCGAGGTCGTGGAGGAAGAGCTTGAGCAACGCCACGCCCAGCAGGCCGAGGCTGCCGTACCGCACGAGGCGGGCGCGCCGTTGGATGCCGACCAGCAGCAGCAGGAAGGCGAACAGCGCCCATGCGATGGTGTAGGTCATGTCGCGCGCGAAGCTGCCCGAGAACTCGAACGTGAGGGTCGCGCCCGTGCTGAAGAAGTCGGCGATCTCGATGTTCACGAGCAGGAACGTCAGCACGGTGCCGAGGGTCTGGAGCAGCGGCGGCACGTTGATGCCGGCCACGACGTGGCGCGGGGGCGCGAGCAGCCGTGCCGCGGCGAACAAGCTGACGGCGACGGCGGCGTAGGCGTAGAGATACCAGTTCAGGACCGGCGTCCCGGCGCGCTCATGGTAGCTCAGCACCGCCGGGTTCAGCGCCAGCCGCGCGAACGCCGTGAGCAGCAGCCCGATCCCGGCGAGGCGCAGGCCCGGATGCGGCACGCGGTGGAAGAGCCAGCAGAGCGCCGCGCCTTCCAGCGCCCAGGCGACGGTGATCCACTGCTTGTCGAACTGGACCGGGAAGATGAGCGTGATGAAGAAAAGCGCCACGCCGCCGGACCACGCGAGCTGCGCGAGCCGGTGCGGCGCGTCGGCCGGCAGCGTCTTCAGCAAACGGCGCAGTCCGAGCAGCGCCGGCACGGCGAACACCGCGGGCAACAGGCCCATCACCGGGTTCGGGAAGGCCGTCCGCACCAGCCAGTACACCAGCGCGAACTGGGCCGGTCCGGCCAAGGCCGCGACGGCCCACGGCAGATGGCGCGACCGGTAGTCGCGTTGGAAGACGAACGGGAACGCGGAGAGCACGGCGTAGAACCCGATGAACCACGCCAGCGGCACGACCGCATGCTGAGGATCGAGAGAGGTCCGGAGCCACGCGGACTGGAGCAACCACGCGCTTCCCGACCCGACCGCGATCAACGAGTCGATGCGCGCCATCTTCGCCAAGCCGAGCAGCAGCGCCAGCAGCACCGCCGCCAGGCCGAAGACCGCGGACGGGTCCGCCGGCTTGAACTGCGCGACGACCATGATGAGCAGCAGGAACGGCAGCACCGCCGACAGCGCCGGGATGAGAGGGCCCATGAAGGACGGCGATGCCGGCGTCGCGCCGGGACCGGGCTCCAGCCCGATGGCCCGAGCGACGGACGAGGGCAGCAGCCTCTTCCACACGAACGCGCTCGCCGCGAAGAAAAACAACGCGAAGCCGCCGATGACCACGACGCTCTCCGACAGGTCGACCGCCTGCTCCGTGGACCGCATGAGCCACACCGCCGTCGCGGCGACGGTGAAGACGAGCACCGCCAGGAGTCCGAGCAGCGCACCGGCGACCGATGCCATCACCGCGGCCAGCAGATCCACCGCGAGCACCACGACCCAGAAGAGCCACGGGACGGTGAGTTCACGGACGATGGGCAGCATCGCCAGCAGAAGCGCCGCCGCCGGGATGAACTGCGTCCATAACCCGGCCGACGGCGTCGCGTCGGGACGGAGCTTCTTCAGCGCCAGGGGGAAGACCGTGTGCAGCACCGCGAAGGCGAGATACAGACCCAGTCCCCAGTAGAGCAGTCCGCCCGTCAGCCGGCCGAGCGTCCAGCACGAGAGCAGGAGGAACAGCGCCGCGCCGCCGATGGATTCGAGGACGCGCAGCCGCGGCCGGAGAGCGACCATCGCCAGCAGCGCCAGGTCCGCGCCGAACGCGATGGTGAACGTGCGCCCGGGCAGCAGCCCCAGCGAGCCGCCGAGCGCGAAACCGGAGCCCATCGCCAGCGCGACCAGCGCCAGAAGGGCGGATGCCGCGGTGATGGGGCCGTTCATCCAACCGCGCTTCTCCGCCCGGACGAACACGCCCAGGAACAGCAGCGGGAACCCGAGGAACACGCCCTGCGCGATGAAGATCTTCTCCGGCTCGAAGAACCTCGCGACCCAGCCCACCTGCATCGCGATGGTACCGATGGCGGCGAGCGCCGCGAGGTGGTCCCAGCGCTTGCGCTGAGCGACCGCGAGCAGGCCGAGGTCGAGCAGCGCCACGTAGCCGAAGAGGCCGAGCGGGTTGTCCTCGCCGGTCGAAAGCAGCACGGGCGTGAGGAAACCCCCGAGCATCCCGAGCACGGCGACGACCTGCCCGTCCAGCCTCACCGCCAGCACGAAGGCCGTGGCCGTGATGAGCACCATCAACAGGAACGTCGGCACCGGACCGAAGAACCCGAAGTGGTAGAAGGCACGGCAGGCGAACGTGACCGCATAGAGGATGACCACGCCGGTCGCGCAAAGCGTCTGCGAGGTCACCGCATATCGCCTCCGTTTCATCAACACGCCGCCGATGAGCAGCCCGGCCCCGAGCAGGAATCCGCCCGCCGCGCGCACCTCGGGTGGGACGAGGTCGTGGTCGAAGGAGTATCTCAGCCCGAGCGCCGCGGCGAAGAACAACGCCAACCCGCCCAACCACGCGAAGAGCTTCACGCCGACGAACTGCTCCCAATTGAAAGCAGGCTTCGGTGCAGGACGCAGGAACGGCGGCGCCGACCTGGGCCGCTCGGGACCGGTCGGTTCCACCGGCGCCTCTTCCGGAGCGGTCCTGTCGGATGGACGATAAGGGGATGGCTCGTCCGGTGCAGCAGCCGGCGCAGCGGCCTCGGTCGCCAGGGTCGCTTCAGGCTCCTTTTGCACCGGCGGAGGCGTGGCGAGCCGGACAGAGGCCGCCGGAGCGGTTGGCCAAGGTTGCTCCGCCTCCCTCGGGTCGGACGGACCGGCTTTCAGCGCCGCGACCTCCTGTTCCAACAACGTGACGCGCCGTTCGAGCTGTTGTCGCTCGTAGGACAGGCGGGCCACGTCGTCCGAGTTCCGGGCCGAGCGGCGCGCGACCCAGAGGGTCGACACGATGAAGAGGAGGATGAGGAGGGCTTCCATGATCGGAGATTTCCGCGGGGTCCTTGGTGGAGTCAGGCCTTGTCGGGCGACGGGCACAAGACCGCATCGGTCCCGGAAACGGGGGAGAAGGACATCCGGATCGTCTGCACGCGTCGGTTCTACGCGCCTGTGTCGATCGTGCGGCAATCGAAACTTCCCTTGCCGGCATCGGCTGGACCGATGCCGCCGCGGACGCGAGGGACCGGGAACGCTTCCGGGGCACCTTCGCTCTCGAACCTGAGCGGTCGGATGCGCAGACTCCGCCGCGTGCCCGAACTTGCGTGGTGGTGGTATCCGATCCTGTTCGCGACCGGTCTGACGGCGGGTTTTGTCGACGCCATCGCCGGCGGCGGCGGCTTGCTGACCTTGCCGGTCCTCTTCGCCACCGGCATGGACCCGAGGGCAGCGCTCGGGACGAACAAGTTCCAGTCCTCCTGCGGCACCACGGTGGCGACCTGGCAATACGCCCGTCACGGATTGTTGAAGTGGGCCGAGTTGCGCATCGGCATCCTCGCGACGTTGTCGGGGGCGATCGCCGGAGCGTGGGTGGTCACCCGGTTGGATCGCGACGTGCTGCGTCCGGTGGTCCCGGTGTTGCTGGCGTCCATCGCGGTCTACACCTGGCTGAAGCCCGACCTCGGACGCGAGGCCCGTCCGCCGCGTCTGGACCGGACCGTCTTCGCCTTCGCCTTCGGTCTGCTCCTGGGCTTCTACGACGGCTTCTTCGGGCCGGGCACGGGGATGTTCTGGACGATCGCCTGCGTGCTCTTGCTCGGTCTGGATCTGCTGGCGGCGACCGCCTACACCAAGGCGATGAACCTCACCAGCAACCTGGCATCGCTCGCGGTCTTCCTCTGGACGGGCCACGTCCGCTTCGGCGTCGGCCTGACCATGGCCGCCGGCCAGGTGATCGGCGGGCGCCTCGGTGCGAACGCCGCCGTGAAAGGGGGCGCGCGCGTGATCCGTCCGATTTTCCTGACCATGGTGCTGGCGCTGGCGGCCAAGCTGCTTTGGGACAACTTCCGTTGACGTTGGTCGGGACGCTGGGAGGTCCGCTCGCGTGGATCCGGACAGACCGTTCTCCCGTCAGGGCGCCACCTCGGATCGCGTCCTCCGAAGGGGAACTGTTTGCGCCGGATCCGGTCGTGGGGTTCTCTACTGGCCGATTTCTTCTGTGAACAAAACTGCCCTCGTCAAAAAGATCATCGCCCACCTGGCGTCCGAGCTCGAGCTCTACGCCAAGGCCGCCCGCGCGGCCCGCGAGGAAGCGACCGACCCGCAGAACAAGGCGGAGAACAAGTACGACACCCGCGGGCTCGAAGCGTCGTATCTCGCCCGAGGCCAGGCCCGTCAGGTCGCCGAGACCGAGCAGGCGATGCACGAGCTGGCGGCGTTGGAGCTTCGCGCGTTCTCCGCCGCGGACCCGATCCACGTCGGCGCGCTGGTCGAGGTGGAGCGGCGTGGCGAGCCTTCGTGCTATTTCATCGCCCCCAAGGCGGGCGGCACCGAGGTGAAGAGCGGCAAGAAGGAGGTCCTCGTCCTCACGCCCCAATCGCCGCTCGGCCAGCAACTCATGGGGAAGCGACAAGGCGACCGTTTCCGGGTCGATCTCGGTGGCACCAAGGAAGAGCTGCGGATCGTCTCCGTCTCCTGACGCAGGGTTCGCGCGGATGCCGATGAAGCCCATCGCCCACCCCGTCCCGCGGTCGCTGTTGGACCTCTCGTACGCCGAGTTGCGGCAGCAGCTGGTCGCGGACGGTCTCCGTCCGTCGCATGCCCACGCGCTCTGGCGCGCGGTCCATCTCGGCGACGACCGCGAACTCGTCCGGTCCGATGCCTTTCTTCCGCCGCTGCGCCGCTGGGTCGCGGAGCAATTCGGTGAAGGCCGGGCATTCCACATCGAGCGACCGGAGCTGGCCGCCGACACGGCCAGCGCGGACGGGCTCACCCACAAGTTCCTCCTGCGTCTGGACGACGGGGAGACCATCGAGACCGTGCTGATGGGCTATGCCGGGCGGTCCACCGCCTGCCTGAGCACGCAGGTCGGTTGCGCGATGGGCTGCGTGTTCTGCGCGACCGGTCAGATGGGCTATCGGCGGCACCTGCGCGCCGGCGAGATCGTGGCGCAGGTCCGCCATGTGCAACGTCGCCTCCGCGGACGCGGCGCTCCCGGCCTGCGGAACCTCGTCCTCATGGGGATGGGCGAACCGCTGCACAACTACGACGCGGTGATGACGGCCCTCGGCATCATCACGGACCGGAGCGGGCCCAACCTCGGGCCGGGCCGCATCACCATCAGCACCGTGGGCGTGGTGCCGGGGATCCTGCGCCTGGCGGACGAACCGCAGCCCTACAACCTCGCGGTGAGCCTGCACGGCGCGACCGAGGCGGAGCGTTCCGCGCTGGTTCCGGCGAGCCGCCGATGGTCGCTCGCCGAGCTGATGGATGCCTGCCGGACCTACTGCGCGAAGACGGGGCGGCGGATCTTCTTCGAGTGGACGTTGATCGACGGCGTGAACGATTCCGCCGCGCAGGCCGGACGCGTGGCGACGTTGCTCGCCGGCATC
>CANGMH010000123.1 GCA_947454005.1 Verrucomicrobiota bacterium | reverse complement strand
CTCCATATTGCTACTACTTTGTGCTCACCGTCAGAAGACACTGTGTCCACCACGTACTCCGTGCCAGATCAGCCGCGATATCGGCCGTTATTCGCCCCGGACCCGCTTCGTCGAGCTGTACCTCGTCACCAGCGGCGCGGCCTCGTCGGTCACGTCGACGACCTATTTCGGCGTCTACGTGCTCGAGGAGAAGATCAAGCGCGGCAAGGACCGCGTGGACATCGACGGACTGACCGCGGCGGACACCAAGGCGCCGCAGGTGACGGGCGGTTACATGATGAAGATCGACCGGGGCGGACCGGGCGAATCCGGCTTCGGTGCGGCGAACACCGGCATCATCTACGTGGACCCCAAGGAGCGCGAGATCCTCCTGCCCGAGCGCGCCGCCCAGCGGACGTATCTCCAGAGCTACATGGACTCGTTCGGATCGGCGCTCTACGGGCCGGATTGGAAGGATCCGGTGAAAGGCTACGCGGCCTTCATCGAACCGGGTTCGTGGGTCGACCACCATCTGCTCAACGTCCTCACGCTCAACGTCGACGCGCTCCGCCTGAGCGCGAACTTCTTCAAACCGCGCGGCGGCAAGCTGGAGTTCGGGCCGTTGTGGGATTTCGACCGCGCGCTCGGTTCAACCGACGGGCGCGACTTCAATCCGAAGTCCTGGCGCGGAGTCGGCGGCGACGCCGGGACGGACTTCTTCAACGAGACCACCCAGGCGTGGTGGGGACGTCTGTTCCAGGACCCCGATTTCTTCCAGCGCTACATCGACCGGTACCAAGATCTGCGCCGTTCCCAGTTCACGACGACGAATCTCTGGGCCCTGGTCGCCGACCTCACCGGCCAGCTCGCTCAAGCACAGCCGCGCGAACGCACCCGCTGGGGCGGCGGCTATCGGACCGCTTCGGGCGCGGGCGGCGGCACCTACGCCACCGAGGTCCAGTGGATGAAGAACTGGCTCTCGAACCGCGTGGAGTTCATGGACAGCCAGTTCGTCCGGCCCGCCGCCATCACGTCCCGCACCGGACGGTTCACCAACTCGACGGAGGTCGTCCTCGCCACACCGGCCGCGGGCTCGGTCTACTACACCTTGGACGGCACCGATCCGCGCGCGCCGGGCGGCGGGATCTCGGCTTCCGCGAAGCTCCACGACGGCGCATCGATCGTGCTCTCGGCGAACGCGCGCCTCGTCGCCCGGGTGCAGAACCCGTCCCAAACGGCGCGGACCGGCGCGAACAACCCGCCGCTCATCTCGCGATGGTCCGGCCCGGTCGCCGCCACCTTCTACAGAGAGATCCCGCCGCTGCTCGTGACCGAGATCATGTTCCATCCGGCTCCGGCACCCGCCAGTTCGACGAACTCCGCCGGCGACTTCGAGTTCATCGAGCTGAAGAACACCTCGGCGCGGACGTTGTCGTTGGCCGGCTTCCAGATCACCGGCGCCGTGGCGTTCCATTTCGCCGCGGATGGTCCGGTGACGAGCCGGCCCCCCGGCGGACGGGCCCTCATCGTGCGCGATCGCGCCGCCTTCCTGTCGCGCTACCCGGGCACGACCGGCATCGCCGGCCAGTACACCGGCCAGTTGTCCAACGGCGACGAGCGGATCCGGATCAGCGGCCCGCTGGGCGAACCGGTCAGCGACTTCGTCTACGACCAATCCTGGGCACCGCTCGCGGACGGCTTCGGGTTCTCGCTCGCGCTCGCCGACGAGACGACCGGCCCGGACCAGCTCGGCGAAGCGATCCGCTGGCGCACGAGCGCCCGGACGGGAGGATCGCCCGGAACCGCCGAACCGGCGCCGACGACCGTGCAACCGGTCCGCGTGAACGAGGTCCTCGCCCACACCGATCCGCCGCTGCTCGACAGCATCGAGCTGCTCAACACCGGCACGGCGCCGCAGGACATCGGCGGCTGGTGGCTCACCGACGACTACCGCACGCCGAAGAAGTTCCGCATCCCCGCCGGCACCGTCCTTCCGGCGGGCGGATACCGAGTCTTCGACGAATCCCATTTCCGGACGGGCGTCGCGGCCTTCTCGCTGAGTTCGCTCGGCGATTCGGCGCACCTGTTCAGCGCGGATGCCGCTGGAGAACTCACCGGCTGGCACGATGGGGCCGCGTTCGGCGCGTCGCCGAGCGGCGTGAGTTTCGGAAGAGTGGTCACGAGCGACGGCATCGCCCATCTCGTCGCGCAGCCGCGCCGCACCCTGGGTGCCGCCAATGCCGGTCCGCTGGTGGGGCCGGTCGTCGTGACCGAGATCCACTTCCAGCCGGTGCCGGTCGCCGGCGAAGTTCCGACCGCGGACGAGTTCATCGAGCTCCGCAACGTGTCGGCCGGAGCGGTGGCGTTCTTCGATCCGGTCCACGCGACGAACCGTTGGCAGCTGCGCGGCGACGTCGACATCGATTTCCCGGACGGCTTCTCGCTCGGCGGCGGCGGCTTCGCCTTGGCGGTCGGGTTCGATCCGGTTGGCGACCCGGCTCGGCTCGCGACCTTCCGCGCGCGGTTCGGCGTGCCGACCGGCACGCCGGTGGTCGGCCCCTGGCGCGGCGCGCTCGACAACGCCGGAGGCACCGTGCGCCTCATGGCGCCCGATGCTCCTGTTCCCGCGCCGGCCGCCAACACCGGCGAGGTCGGGTACGTGGTCGTCGACGAGATCCATTTCCGGCCCGACGCGCCCTGGCCATCGGATGCGGCCGGCACCAGACGGTCGTTGCAGCGCGTCTCGAGCCGGTTCTTCGGTGACGAACCGCAGAACTGGACCGCCGCCGCACCGACACCGGGCCGCCAGAACAATCCGACCGATGGCCTCGGCTCCGATCCGGACGGCGATGGCCTGCCGTCCGATTGGGAGATCGCCCACGGTCTCGACCCGGATTCCGCGGTCGGCGCGGACGGAGCGGACGGCGATCCGGACGGCGACGGCTTCACCAACGCGCAGGAGTTCGCCGCCGGCACCGATCCGAGGGACGCGACCAGCCGGCTCCGGCTCGAAGTCGGCGCCAGCAACGGATCGCGGCTGCGTTTCCAGGCCCAAGGCGGCCGCAGCTACACGGTGCGGGTCCGGACCGCGCTGGGGGACGGCACTTGGCAGGTGCTCCGTTCGATCCCGTCGCAGCCGGCGGCCGGAGTCATCGAAATCACCGACCCCGTCGCCGACACCACTCGCTTCTACCAGATCTCCACGCCGTGACACGGTCCGGGACGATTCCTGCCTACCCCGCGCACCACGGCCGATCGGCATGGACGCTGCGGAGTCGCAGCACCGGACCGGCCGGCCCTTTTGAACCATGAAGACCTTTGTCCGTCCGGCGATCGCCCTCATGTCCGCGATCGCCCTCGTCGCGGCCTTCCGCGGCGCCTTGACCAAGCCGGAGGAAACACCGGGCCGGCCGGCCTTGGATCCCGCGGTACGGGCGCCGGCCACCCCCGCGGCCTCCCCTTCCCCTTCGCGACCCGCCGCTCTCACCGCTCTCGCTGCGGTCGCGCCCGTCCGGACCGGGCCGTCGAACCTGATGCCCGCGGCAGGCGTCCGGTGGCAGGGCCCCATCGCGGAAGGGGATTTTTCTCGGTTCCGCGATTGGACACGGCGCTACCTCGCGGCCGATCCGTCCGCCAAGGGATCCTTGGAAGCCGACGGCATCGCCTTGGCGAAGGCCCGGCGCGACGACATGACGGGCTTGATCAAGAGCGATCCCCGCCGCGCTCTGGAACTGGCGGTGCCGTCGAGCGTCCGCCGCGATCTCCCCGCGGAAATCGCCGCGCAGCTCGAGGAGAAGATCGACGGGCGGGGCGAACTGGCCGTCTTCGGCGCGGTGCCGGCACCGGACTCGGGCGCGGATTTCGAACCGGTCATCCGCACGGCGTCCATCGGGGACAGGAGCTTCAAGGCCTACATCTACGGCCGCCGCGAAAGCGAACCCACACGGCCCGACATCGCCATCCACGGCGTCGCGCTCGACGGCCTGCTCGCCGTGGACGAGAACCCGGTCCGCCTGCTCGATCCGGACGAATCCGCGGCGACCTTGGCGACCGACCCGATGTGCGCCGTGTCCGGGCTCGCCGCTTCGGGCTTCGGCCAAGCCGTGGTCGTGGACGACGGCGGACAACCGCTCGCGCTGTGCTCACCCGCGCACGCCGAGGCCTTGAACGATGAACGGATCCTCGCGGAATCCGGCGGCGAAGGCACCGCCACGACGACCAGCGGCGGCGGAGCCAAGCCGGCATCGGCCCGGACCGAGGGGCTGAAGCGGCTGATCTTCATCCGCTGCGATTTCTCCGACCTGGCGGGTGCGCCGTTCAGCGACGCCACCGGGACGGACCTCGCGAAGAACCTCGACCAGTTCTACAAGGACCAATCCTACGGCCGGACCGGCTTCCTGCCGCTCGGCGAAGGCTCCGCCGTCACGCCCACGCTCCGCATGCCGAAGACGGCGAAGGAATACGGCGCCACCAACGCGGGCGTGCTGCGGACCGACGCGCGCAACGCGGCCAAGGCGGCGGGTTTCGTCCTGACGGCCTACGACCTCGACCTCATCTGCTTCGGCAACGTGCCGGGCTTCGCATGGGCCGGCCTGGGCAGCGTCGGTGGCGCGGGTTGCTGGATCCGCGCGTCGTTCGACACCGCGGGCGGCGTCCCGGGTCACGAGCTCGGGCACAACTACGGACTGAACCACGCGAACTATTGGGACACCAGCGGCGCGAGCGCCACGGCGGCCACCGGCAGCAACGTCGAATACGGCGACACCTTCGACACGATGGGCAATGCCGGGGCCGGTCGGCGGCACTTCAACGCGCGCAACAAGGCGGCGCTGAACTGGCTCGTGCCGGCCGGTGTGCGGACGCTCACGACCAACGGCACCTACCGCGTCTTCGCGATGGACGCCACCAACGCGACCGGCATCCGCGCGCTCAAGGTGGCCCGCAACAACAGGACGAACTACTGGTACGAGTTCCGCCAACGCTTCACCGACAACCGCTGGCTGATGAGCGGTCTCGGCGTCCGCTGGGCGAGGTCCGACAACAACGACCAGAGCCTCCTGCTCGACACCACGCCGGGATCCGCCGACGGCAAGAACGATTCGGCCGTCGTCATCGGCCGCACCTTCTCCGACCCGGTCGCCGACATCCACATCACGCCGGTCGGCAAGGGCGGCACGGTCCCGGAATCGCTCGACGTGGTGTTCATGAAAGGGCCGTTCGTCGGCAACAGGGCACCCAGTCTGGCTATCCGTCCGTCGGCGACCAGCGCCGCCATCGGCGCGTCGGTCGGGTTCACGGCGACCGCGACGGATCCGGACGGCGATGCGCTGGCCTACCACTGGGAGTTCGGTGACGGCACGTTCGGCGACAACCGCGCGATCGCGAGCAAGAGCTGGCCGACCGCGGGCGACTACCTGGTCCGCTGCACCGTCAGCGACATGAAGGGGGCGCTCGCCAGCGCCTCGACCCTCGTCACCATCGGCACACCGACGACCGTCCATGTCGCGGGCAAGGTCCGGCGCGACGGCTTGCCGGTCGAAGGCGTTCGCGTCTCGGTCTCCAACACCAAGCTCACCTACACCGACGCCGACGGTTCGTACGTGTTGGCGGGCCTGGCGAAGGGGTCGTACACGCTGAAGGCGGAGGCGGACGGTCTGTCGTTCGTCAAGGTCGGCTTCTCCAATCCGCTCGACCTCACCGCCGACCGGGCCGGCCTCGACTTCAGCGCGACGCTGCCGGGCGACCTCGACGCGGTCACGCTGGTGCCGGCCGGCGCGGAGTGGAGGTTCTCCGACCTCGGCGCCGATCTCGGCACCGCGTGGCGGGCATCGACGTTCGATGATTCGCTGTGGCGGAAAGGCGCCGCGCTGCTCGGCTACGGCGACCCGAACGTCGTCACCCCGGTCGATTTCGGGCCCGACAGCAACCAGAAGCATATCACGACCTACTTCCGGCACGCGTTCCTCGTCGATGATCCGGCGCGCCTCCTGACGGTGACCTTGGGCCTGGTCCGCGACGACGGCGGGGTGGTGTATCTCAACGGCAAGGAGGTCTTCCGCAGCAATCTCCCGACCGGCACGGTGAACTATCTGACCCGCGCGTCGACCAAGGTGGGCGGCACCGACGAGACCACCTTCTTCGAGACGGACCTGGCCGCGGCCTATTTCGTGAAGGGCACGAACGTGCTCGCCGTGGAGATACACCAAGAATCGCCCACCAGCACGGACACGGCGTTCAATCTCCGGCTCAACGCGCTGCTCTCGCCGTCGCAGACCCCGCCGACCTTGGTCACCGAACGGACGGTCGACGGGCTCCGGGTGAGCTGGCCGGTGAGTTTTGCCGGTTGGCGGATCGAGGCGGCGTCCGTCGTCGGTACCCGCGGCGTCTGGCAGGTGCTCGACGCAACCATCGGCAACGCGGGCGGCCGGTACTTCGTGGACGTTCCCGCCGAGGACACGGTCCGGTTCCTCCGGCTCGCGCGGTGAACCCGGGCAAGACCGCTCCTCACCGGAAACCTGCGACCGGCCCGAGAAGGGTTCCGGACAGAAAAAAGCCGGCGGGAAGTCCCGCCGGCTTGGTCTTTGAAAGGAGGCCGCCGAACTTCACCGGCCTTCGGTCATCGAGGACGGCAGACCGTTCTCCCAACCCTTCGGCGTGTTCCACGGACGCGAGGACAGGTCGTCGTCCGATTTGCAGCCGGCGAGCAACGCGACCCCGCCGGAGAGGGCGAGGAGCGCGAGAAGGCGGCGGAAGGTCGTCATGGCGGTTCTCAGTAGATGACCTTGTCGCCGGCGGCCACCGCGACGTCGCCCTGCTTCCAAGCGGGGAGCAGGTTGGCGAAGCTGCGATCCGGCTCCACGGAGACGATGCGGGCCTTGCCCACGAGCTTGTCGCCGCGGCGGACCATCACGATGCCGCCTGCTTTGGCACCTTGGTTCTGGCCGACATCCAAGAGCACGAAATCCCACTTCGCATCGACCGCGACCACGCTGCCCTTGAGGTTGGGCATCTCGACGGGACGTTCTTTGTCGCCTTCGTAGCGGTCCAAGCGGGCCTGGAGGTTGTCGATGTTGCGGATGAAGATCTTCTTCTCGTCGGCAAGCGCGGCGCGGGCGTCGGTCGCTTCGCGGAGGTCGTTCTTCAGCTGGACGATCTGCTCGGGCTTGACGTTGAGCGCGGCCCAGCGGGCCAGCTCTTGCTGGGCCTCGTTGCGGGCCTTGGTCGTCTTGTCGAGGTCGGTGTTGAGCTTGTCGGCCCGGACCTTCTGCATCGTCGCCTCGGCAGAAGCCGTCTCGAGCGAGGTCTTGGCATCGGTGAGCTCCTTCGTCGCCTTCTCGGCGGTCGCTTTGGCGACCTTGGCCTCGCCCTCGGCCTTGGTCTTGGCCTGCGTGGCGGTGGTCAATTGCTGCTCGGTCTCGCCCAGTTTGGCGGTCTGCGCCTCGATGGCAGGCTTGGTGACGACGAAATTGACGACAAGGGCGGCGATCCCGGCGACCAAGGCGAGAACTAAGGCAAGTCGGAGCATGGCGTTAACGTGTTGTGATGTGTGACCGGGCGACGCTACGGACGGGTAAACGGGGTGTCAACGTTCGCTTGCGTGAACGAGTGGCAACCGGCGACGGGCAAGCTCCGGGCCCCGGGGAAAGGCCGTTCCGGGCCGCGATTCCTCTCCGGTTGCCTTGCCGCCGCCCCCCGCCGTCGGCTAGACCAGACGCGTGACTCCCGACGACACCTCCGGCATCGACATCCATTCCGAGGCGTTCCTCGCCCGCCTGAAGCGCCGCCAGCTCCGGCTGTCCATCGCCTGCGCCGCGGCGTTCCTGGTCGCGCTGCTCGGGATGCCCCTGCTGAACTACCACTTCCCCGAGGCGATGGCCGTCCGGGTCGGCGGGTTCACCCTGACGTGGCTGGTGCTCGGCGTCCTGTTCTTCCCGTTCGTCTGGGTCATCGCCTGGGTCTTCATCCGCCGGTCCATCGCGCTGGAGGAGGCGGAAGTCCGGGAAGTCGTCGGGGAAAAGGCGAGTGAGCCAGTGAGCCGGTAGGTCAGAGAGCCAGTGGGCTAGAGACGCCATGCCGAATTCCTCCAAACCGATCCGCCATCATTGGGAGCTGGAGGTCCACAAACGGGCCGTGGCGACGGCGATGGCGCTGTTCGAGTCCTCGAAGTCCTTCCCGAAAGAGGAGACGTATTCGTTGACCGACCAGATGCGACGGTCATCACGGGCGGTGGCCTCGGCCTTGGCCGAAGCATGGCGCGGGCGAAAATACGAAGCCGTCTTCGTGAACAAGCTCAACGAAGCCGAACGCGAAGCGGCCGAGACCCAGACGTGGCTCGAGTTCGCCGCCAAGTGCGGCTACCTCAGCCTCGAAGAGGCGCGGCAACGCCACAAAGACTACGACGAGGTCCTCGCCATGCTGGTGAGCATGGGCAATCACCCCGACCGCTGGATCCTGGCCAAATCGTCCCCACCCTCTCCCGCTACCCCATCGGCTCGCTGACCGACTGGCTCACTCGCCCACTCACTTTCTCTCCCATGTTCGCCGCCATCGATCCTTACATCCTCGGCTTCTCGCTCATCACCGTGGTGGTGACGATCTGGATGGGCTTCCGCTCGGCCAAGTCGTCCAAATCCGCGGCGGATTTCTTCGTCGCCGGACGGAGCGTGTCCGTGGGCTGGAACGCTTCGGCCATCTCCGGCGAGTACCTCTCGGCAGCCTCGTTCATGGGTGTCGCCGGCATGGTGATGTCCAGCGGCTACGACGCGCTGTGGTACCCGGTTTGCTACGCCTGCGGTTACCTGTTCCTGCTGCTTTTCATCGCCGGACCGCTCCGGCGCTTCGGGGCCTACACCATCCCGGATTTCGCCGAGGGCCGCTACGACTCGCCGGTCTTCCGCAAGATCGCCGTCGTGTTCGTCCTCTTCATCGGATTCTTCTACACCATGCCCCAGATGAAGGGCGCCGGCACGACGCTGGCCTACATCTTCAAGGACATCGATTTCCTCGGCCACAAGGGCCTGCCCTATTGGGTCGGCGTGGTTCTGGTCGGCGCGGTCATCACCCTCAACGTCGCCCTCGGCGGCATGAAGGGCATCACCCTCATCCAAGCCTTCCAGTACTGGGCCAAGATGTTCGCCATCTCCGTCCCCGTGTTCGTGCTGATGAGCGTGTACGGCGGATATGGGAAGCAGCTGGGGATGAACGGAGGCGCGCCGCAGACGCTGCCCGCGCTGTCCGCATCCGTCACCGACACCGGCGGCTTCGTCGCGGTCACGCAGGGGCAAGGGTTGGTCGAACAGCTCGAACGGATCGCGGAGCCGGTGCGGACTCCCCAGCCGCGCAAACTGACCTACCCGCAGTATCCGTTGGTCCTCGCTCTGGGAGACTACGCCGGTTACAGCGGACGCGGTCTCATCGCCCGGACCAATCTGGACCTCGGCCGCGAGATCGGCCCCTTCACGCTGACCTACACCCAGCGGATGGAGGCGGTCGCCAGCCTCAGCAATCTGCTCGTGTCCCGGGGCATCGCGTTGTTGCCGGCGTCCGGTGGCCGAATCGCGGCCGTCTCCGCCGACGAAGCGAAGGCGATCACGGCGCAGGCCGGTGCCGTCACGGCCCGTCAAGCGTTGCCGTCAAGGCCCCGGCCGACGAGACCTGGCTCAAGCCATTCGGCCCGCTGACCACCAAGGCCGCCAAAGCGGCGAAGCTCTCCGCCGAAGAATCGAAGCCCTACGCCCTGCTCTACACCTACTCGCTCATCATCGCGTTGGTGTGCGGCACGGCCGGGCTGCCGCACATCTTGGTGCGCTTCTACACCAATCCCGACGGCGTCGCCGCCAAGCGCACCACCATGTGGGTGATGATCCTGATCGGCGTGTTCTACGTCTTCCCGCCGGTCTTCGGCGCGCTCGGCCGGAACCTCATGCCCTCGCTCTACGACGGCGTGGGCGTCAACGGCACCGACGGCATCGTGCTCAAGCTGCCGACCCTGCTCGGCGAGCGTTACGGCGTGCTCGGATCGGTCCTCAGCGGCATCACCTGCGCCGGTGCCTTCGCGGCGTTCATGAGCACCTTCAGCGGCTTGCTGGTCTCGATGACCGGCGCCCTGGCCCACGATGTCTACGGGCGCATCCTCCGGCCCCGGAGCACGGCGGCGGACCGCATGCGGATGTTCAAGTTCTGCGCCGTCGCGGTCGGGACCGTGGCGGTGCTGCTCGGCACGTTGGTCGAGAACTTCGAGATCAACTTCATGGTCGGCCAGGCCTTCGCCATCGCCGCCGCGAGCTACTTCCCGCTGCTGTTCATGAGCGTGTGGTGGCGCGGCATGACCACCCGGGGCGCCGCGACCGGCATGCTCGCCGGCGGGATGCTCGCCGTCGCCGCCATCTCGTTGACCAGCTGGACGACCTTCATCACCACGCAGGCGGCGAAGTTCAAGTCGCTCGGCGTCGCCGAGCCCGCGTGGTTCGAGGCCTTGAAGCCGTGGTCGCTCACGGGCTATTGGGCCGAGCATCCCCTGCTCCGCATCCTGTGCGAACAACCGGCCATCTGGGCCGTCCCCCTCGCCATCACGCTCATGGTCGTCGTCTCCAAGCTCACCCGCTCCAGCATCCCCGCCGATATCCGCATGAAGATGCTCGTGCTCCATGCCCCGGAAAAACTCGGCCTCAAGCAGGAGTACATCAACGAGCACGCCGGCGGGCATTGAGGGGGGGCGATATCGAAGATCGGGGATCCGCAGTCCCAACGAATGTATGGTTCTAGCCGAGAGCTCGTAGGGCAGGCTGTCGAGCCT
>CANGMH010000122.1 GCA_947454005.1 Verrucomicrobiota bacterium | reverse complement strand
GTTGGTGACGCCACGTGCCGAGGAACTTCCTCAGGTCACATCAGACGGGTTCGTCTCATCGGTCTCCGGGAGCCTGAGCGATGACGGACGGTTCCTCGTGTACACGAGCACAGCGGGGGACGTCGTGCCAGACGACGGGAACGGGACGGCGGATGTCTTCGTCTTCGACGCGAAGACCGGTTCCAATGCGCTGGTCACGAAGGGGACGGACGGAGCCGTCGGCTCGAACTTCTCGGGCGGGGCGCGGATCAGCGGTGACGGGCGGTACATCGTTTTCAGCAGCAGCGCGACGAACCTGGTCGCGGGCGACACCAACGGCGTCGCCGATGTCTTCGTGCGGGACCTCGTCGCCGGGACGACGACGCTCGCCAGCGCGAAGGACCGAACGTCCACGGGCGGTTCCGGCGCATCCGGCAACGCCACCATCAGCGCCGACGGGCGCTATGTTGCGTTCGAGAGCCGAGCGGCCGACCTCGTGCCCGGGATCCTGCCCGGAGCCAACGTGTTCCTCAGGGACCGGACCGAAGGACGCACGTACCTCCTGAGCGCCGACGCGCTCTTGTCCGGCGGCTTGGTCCCCGGCAGATCGTCGACCCCGGTGGTGAGCGCCGACGGCCGGGTGGTTGCCTTCTACGGGAACAATCTCCTCTTGCCGGACCTGTTCATCTACTCCGTCCCGTCGAACCAGCTCTCCCGGGCGACCAGCGGTCAGCGGTTGGTCGGGTTTAGTCTGAGCCGGGACGGCGGGCGGGCAGCGTACGCCGGTTCCGTGGCCGGCCAGCCGTTGGTCCAGGGCGTCTTCTGGCGGGACGTCGTAGCGGGGACCAACCGGGCCATCGCGACCTCGTCCGGACCGTTGCGAAACTTCGGAGACGTGAACATCTCCGGGGACGGTAGGCGGATCGCTTTCACGTCCAATTTCGTGCCGGAAGGGTCGATCGACACCAACGGGGTCAACGACGTGTTCGTCCACGACATCGCCACGGGGGTGCTCACCCGGGTGAGTTCGGCGATCGGCGGAGGCGTGGCCGATGGCCCCTCCGGCGCACCGATGCTGACCGCCGACGGCCGGCGGGTCGTGTTCCAGAGCGCGGCGAGCAACCTGGTGGCGGACGACACGAACCTGGCGTCGGACGTCTTCGTCCGCGACCTCGATACCGGCGAGACCATCCTCGTCTCCCGCCGACCCGGGGACGGCAGATCCGGACGCGGGGGTTCGAACCGGCCGTCGCTGAGCGCCGACGGTCGCACGGTGGCCTTTCTTTCAGCTGCGGACGACCTGGTCGCCGGGGACTTCAACTTCGAAGCCGATCTGTTCCTCGCGTCGTTGCCCGGGCCCGCGGTGACCGACAGCGACAGCGATGGATTACCGGACGTGTATGAGCGTGCCGTGTTCGGTGATCTCGGCCGGACCGGCGACGGCGACTTCGACGGCGACGGCGCCACCGATCGCGATGAGTTCGTCTCGGGCACTGAACCGAAGGATCCGCGATCGGTGCTACGCCTGGATATCGGCGGATCCGACGCCGTGGGAAGCGTCGTGCTCACCTGGCGGACGGCCATGGGCA
Organism: Verrucomicrobiota bacterium; assembly: GCA_947454005.1. Classification (GTDB taxonomy): domain Bacteria; phylum Verrucomicrobiota; class Verrucomicrobiia; order Limisphaerales; family UBA9464; genus CAIVQB01. The sequence goes on along the minus strand of CANGMH010000122.1, from coordinate 9,251 downwards.
TCGCCTATCAGGTCCAGCGCGGCGTGCCGGGATCCGGGAGCTGGGAAGACGTCGGTGCGCTCGTCGTCGGCGACGCCGCGATGGCCCAGGTCAAAGCCTCGCCCGGGGCGGACGCGGTGTTATTCCGGCTGGTCGTCCGGCTGCGTTGAACCGGGTCAGAGGTATTGCCTGAGCGCGGCCACCAAGAAGTAGAGACCGCCCGCGGCGACCGCGACCGAACCCGCGCGGTAGATGCGTTCGGACGAGCGTTCGCCGAACTCGGCACGGTTCGCCCGGATGGCGCACCAGAAGGGCAGGCCGACCATCAGGTGGCCCAACTCCACGCCGAGACAGAAGGCGAGGATGGCCATCGCGAGGGACGCGCCGCCGGTGCCGCCGATCGCATCCACCAGGCCGCCGGCGAACCCGAGCCCGTGCACCAGCCCGAAACCGAACGCGAGCACCAACCGTGATCGTGCTCCGGCACGTCGAAGCGACACCAGGTTCTCCACCGCCACGAACACGATGCTCGCCGCGATGAACGGCTCGACGAACCACGGCGGCAGGCGGACGTAGCCCAAGGCGGACAGCGTCACGGTCAACGAATGGGCGATGGTGAAGGTGGCGATGAGCTTGAAGAAATCCACCAACCGCACCGCCGCCAACGCCAGCGCCGCGAGGAACAGCAAGTGGTCGTATCCGGAGAGGATGTGGTGGATGCCGAGGCCTAGGTAGCTGGTGAACGAGGCCGACGGATCCGCGGCCTTGAACCCGTCCATCACGTCGGGCCGACCGGGCTTCGTGTCGGGGACCGGCAAGCCGGGCGGTGCGTTCGACGATGCCGTCGCGGGCGAGACCGGCGCGGTAGGCGACGTCGCGGGCGCGTTCGTCGGCATCATCAGCGCGAGCGTGAAGGGAAGGTCGATGCGGACGATCCCGGCCGCGATGTCCTTTAGGGCGGCGTCCTTCACGGTGAGCGCGTAGGTGACGTCCCACGGCACGCCCGGCGCGTAGCGGTGCTCCTTCAGCGTGGCGTGGCCGAAGGTGATCTCACGCGGAGGTCCGGCCGCGCCGAAACGGAACTCGAGGTCGAAGGCGGCGTGGGTCCGCTCCAGATAGAGCGGTGAATCCGCGGGCTCCGCCGCGCCGGCATCGCCGACGAGCTGCCAATCGAGGACCTCGCCGGAGAGGGGCGCGCCGTCGGCCTCCAGTTTCAACGCCTTGAGCAGGTAGCTGCCGTGGTTGGTCAGCGCCGTCTGGATCGCGCCCAGGTCGGTGAGGCCGTTGGTGGGCACGGGGACCTTCTGGACCACGGCGACCTCGCGCAGCGTGGCGCTCACGCGCATCACGAGGCGGTTGGTCTCGACGACGACCCACCACGAGTCCTGCAAGAACGGGTGGGCCTGCGCGACATCGGCCAAGAGCCAGAGCAGGAAAGCCGCGACCCACGGAACGGTCCTCACAGGGCGCGACAAAAAGGGCAGGCACCAAGCCTGCCCTCCGATCCCGTGCGTTGTGGTCCGGCCCGTGCTCACACTTTCTCGGGCACGACGAACGGGTAACGGTATTCGCGGCGCAGGAACCCGTTGGCGCGGTCGTTGCCGATGAAACGCTCGCTCGCCGGGTCCATGTCGAGCATGGCGCCGAGGGTGAGCGGCGAGCGGTCGAGGTCGACGCCGTTCGCGGCGAGATGGCCGACCATGCGGTCGAAGGTCTCCTTGGCGGCGGGGCTGAAGGCGAGGTGCTCGCGGATGCTGTCGACGTCGTCGGTCTGGCCGAGGCGGTGGCTGATGTTGCCGGTATGGCACAGCGCGCTGCTCAGGTGGCCTTGCTCGATGTCGGCGTTGAGCTCACCGCGGTTCCGGCTGCGGACGGCCTTGATGAAGTTGGCGTAGTGGTCGCCGCCGCCCTTGAACTGGCGCATCAGGTTGCCCTTCTCATCGTAGGCGGTCGCGCTGTCGTAGCTGGGGATCACCATCGATCCGCCGGCGCAGTCGATGACCACCCCGATGCTGGCCCCTTTGTAGTCGGGCATGTTCTTCGACCAGAGCGCGGCGGACTGGAACTCTTTGCCGCGGGGCAGGCCGCGCACCTCGAAGATCATCGGCGCGTCGGGATAATCATGGAGCACGAACTGGGTGTTCGGCGTGTTGCCGTCGTCGCGGTATCCGAGCCGGCCGCCGACGCTGATGACCCGCGGGCTGAGCGCGTTCTGCCGGAGCGCCCAGCGGGCGATGTCCATCTGGTGGATGCCCTGGTTGCCGACGTCGCCGTTGCCGGTCTCGAACACCCAGTGCCAATCGTAGTGGAGGTTCTTGCGCAGCAGCTCGGTCTTCGCCGACGGGCCGCACCAGAGGTCGTAGTCGACGGAGTCGGGGATGGTCTGCGGTCCGGCGGCGTTGCCGATGCTCTGGCGCGGCTTGTAGCACAAACCGCGGGCGAGCTTCACCTCGCCGAGGCCGCCGCCGTGCAGCCAGGCGATCGCCTCCTGGAGACCGGGGTTCGAGCGGCTCTGGGTACCGGTCTGCACGATCCGGTTGTGCTTCCGCGCGGCGCGGACGATCTGGCGGCCTTCCCACACGTTGTGCGAGACGGGTTTCTCGACGTAGACGTCCTTGCCGTGCTGGCAGGCCCAGATGGCCATGAGCGCGTGCCAGTGGTTCGGGGTGGCTATGGAGACCACGTCGATGTCGCCGCTCTCGAGCAGCTTGCGGACGTCGGTGAAGGTCTGCACCTCGTTGTCGTCGTCCTTCAGCTTCTGCGCCTGCGCGGCGAGCACCTTCTTGTCGACGTCGCACAGGGCGACGAGGCGGACGCCCTTGAGCTTGCGGAAGCCCTCGATGTGGTCCTTGCCGCGTCCGTTGAAGCCGATGACGGCGACGCGGATGTCGCCGTTGGCACCGGCGGCCCGGGCCCACGATGCGGCGGGCATGGCGATGGCGGTCGCGGCGAGGGCGGACGACTTGAGGAACGAACGGCGGTTGGTCTTCATACGATTCAGGTGGTGGGGTTCGGACCGGTCGGTGCCGGTCGCTCGGTCATCTCACGGTCTTCAGATACGCGGCGTGGCTTCCGGCCACAGCGGCCGCGGCGGCATCGCCGTCGTGGAAGATGAAGCGATAGCGGAACGTCACCCGTCCGCCGGCCGGGACCTTGAGGTCGCCGGCGCCTTTCGGCTTTTTCTCGAAATCATGCAGCCCGAACGGATTCGCGGCGAACAAGCCGTAGTCGCGGACGTGCCAGGTGGTCGGATACCGCGGGTTCGACGGATGGTCGAAGATGGCGACGCCGACCGTCCGCCCGCCGACCGGTCCGGAGTAGTCGCACCACGCCGCGTGCTTTCCCCAGGTCTCGCCGTCGCGGATGCCATCCGAGTTGAGGATCCGACCGTCGCCGGCCTTCTTGGCGGGCTGGGCGAGCCGCATGGATTCGGCGAGACGGATGGCCATGGTGCCTTCCTTGGTGTCGCCGAACGTCAGATCGCCGTCGGTGGCGAAGACGGTGACCGCGAAATCCAGGATGCGTTCGCCGGCGCGCGGGCGGTGGAAGGTCATCGTGCGCTCATCCGACGCGATGGTCTTGCCGTCCTTGGCGACCCAGCGGTTGCGGCTGGTGAGCACGCCGACGTCCTTGCCGGACTCGATCTTGGCGAACGACTGGTGGACGGTGCGGCCGGCGTCCTTCTGCTCGCTCCAGAAATCGACGCCGTTGACATCGCCATGGGCCCACCAGAGCGCGTGGTGGTGCGGATGGTCCTGTTCCTCGCCGGGCACGGTCTCCTGCGGCCAGCGACGGGTCATGTGCTCGTCGTTCGGTCCCAGGATCGGGTAGAGGAACGGGCGCGAGACGTCGCGGAAGCGGTATTCGGTGAACAGCTTGCCGTCGAGCTCGACGCGCACCACGTCGTTGGTCTCGGTGAGCGTCACGCCGCGGGGCCCGGCGCTCGCGGTCGAGGTCCGGCAACCGGCCGCGATCCAAGCCGATGCGACGAGCCCGCAGAGCAAGGAGAGCCGGAGGACGGGGGGACGCATGATTCACCTGATCAAGCCTCCGTCGCCGGGGCGCGGCAACGGTTTTTTCCGGAAATGCTCCCGGGCGTCGCCGGACCGGCGAAGGTCGCGTTCAGTAGCCGATGCGCAGGACCTCGGACTGCTTCAACCAACCGTACCGTTGCGTGGCGGTCTCCTCGACCATCAGCCAAGTACCCTTCGTGTCGCGGACGCGCAGTTCGGCGGCGGCGGGCACGGCGAAGATCGCCTTCGCCTCGTCGAGCGGGCTCTGGCGGACCGGCGTGTCCGGGGCGAGCACGACGGCGTCCGGTTCGCCGGCCCGTTGCTTCGCGGCGGCGAAAAGAAGCGCGGACAACACGATGGCGACCGCTCCGGCGCCGGTCGTGAACCCGCGCAACGACGCGCGGGCAGCCGGACTCACGCGGCCGGCGGCGAGCATGCCGCACCAGATCCAGACGGCACCGAGAGCGAGCCAGGACCATTCGTCGAGCTTCAGCACGCGGAGCACCGCAGCGGCATCGTCCGAGGATTCCAGGCCGTTGCCGATCTTGGTGCGCAGGACGGCAAGGTCGGCGCGGACGTCGGCATCGCGAGGATCAAGACGGGCGGCGCGGCGCAGATGCGCGAGGGCGGGGCCGGGGCGACCGCTCTGGTAGCAGGCCTGCGCCCAGTTCCGTTCGAGGGCGGGCGAGGTGCGTCCGGCGGCGGCGATCTGCTCGTAGGCCTTGGACGCCTCTGCGGCCTTGCCTTGCGCGAGCAAGCGGTTGGCGGATTCGAAGAGCGCGTCCGCGTCCGCTGCGCGGGCCATCGGAGCCATTCCGATGCAGCACCAAGCGAAGAGCAGCGCCGCGATGAGCGACGTGAAGCGGTCGCACGCGTGGGTTTTACGGTCGTTCATCGCTTTCCCTCCCATCTCCGGAGCGCGGCATCGACGGCTTCGGCATCGGTCCGCAGCGATTCCAACTCGGAGCCGGTGGCGTTCCGCGAATAGCGCGCGAGATCGAGCGCCGCGAAGATGCGTCGGAGGCGCTCGGCGTCCTCGTCAGGAAAACCGTGCCGGACGAGACGCGTCTCGACCACATCCGCGGTGAACGCTCCGGCCTGTCCGCCGAGCGTGAGCGCGAGCCGTTCTTGGACCGCGCGGTTCAGCGCCGAGCAGAAGGCTTCCGCGTCGCCGGCCCGTGCCAGGGCCGACAGCGAACGCAACGCTTCGGCGGCGCCCTGCTCCTGGCGTTGGCGGAGGGTCCGGGACATGTCGCGCGGACGGGACCGGATGCGCAGGGCCACGACCAACGCGAGATAGGCGGTCGGCGGCAAGGCGAGCAGCCCGATGAACCACGGACGGTGGACGACCGGCGCGCCTGGGCCCGACAACGCCCCGATCCGCGTCGCGAGCGGCCGGAACTCGTTGGCCACGGGCCGCGGGGCAGGGGAAGACGATGCGCTCGGGATGTTCCCCACCGGCTGGACCTGCGCCGCCAGCGAACCGCGCACGTTGAGCGGCACCGGACGTTCATCGAGCGTCTCGTAGCGCTTCGCATCGGGGTTCCAGAACGAGAAGGGCGGCCAGGCCACTTCCGTGACGTCGCCGTGCTCCGGCACCAGCACCTGCTCGAAGGTCTTCACGCCCTCCAGTCCGAGCTCGTCGGTCGGCTCGAAGGAGTTCGTGCCGGCGTAGGATTGGAAGCCTTCGCCCGGAGGGAAATCCGGCAGCCGCAGCGCGCGGAAATTGCCGTGCCCGCGGACCTTCATGCGGACGGTGACCGGATCACCGACGGAGACGTTGGTGGGCGAGGCGGTGAGGTCGAGCGTGAAGCGGCCCACGGCGCCGTTGAAGCCGGGAGGACGGCCGGCGGCGGGCGGAGCCAGGACCCGGATGGTGTTGGTCTCGCTGGCGAAGGTCAGCCGGCGCTGTTCGCCGCTGTTGCCGAAGAAGCGCGCGAACGGGTCGCGGTTCCGGCTGCGCGACTGGAGCACGAAGAGGGTCTCGACCTCGGCCGGTCCGAGCGGGAGCTCGCCGGTCTTCACCGGCGTGAGCGACAGCTTCCAGGTCACGACCCCGTAGATATCCGCGCCGATGCGTTCCTGGCCGGACTGCCTCTTGCCCTGCTGGTCGATGGTGAAGCCGTCCATCCTCAGCACCGGGTTGGCCGCGACATCTTGCGGTGACTGGCGGAAATAGAACTTCACGTCCACCGGGAAGGTCTCGCCCAGATAGCAGTCGGGCTTCGGCGTGACGACCTTGACGAAGCCGATCTCCGAGAGGTCCAGCCCTTTGCCGACGCGCAAGGTGACCGGGTTGCTGACGAGCCTCTTGCCGTCCACCTCGACCGCGAGACCCGGGATCTCGACGGTGCCGGCGGCGTTGGGCTGCACCGCGTACTGGTGGACGACCGACGATGAACTGGAGCCGTTGACGATGCTGTATTGCTGGCTGCTGCCGCTGAACTGGATGGTGGCGTTGGCGATCGGAGGCAGCTGCGGGGCGCCGACGCGGCCGCAGTCGGTGAAAACCAGCTGGAGCGTGGCGCTTTCGCCCGCCGCGACGCTCTCGGGCTCGATCCGTGCGGTGAACGAAGGCGCCGCGACGATCCGGAAGCCGCAGGTGACCAGGGCCAGCACCAGCATCGCGGCGAGGTGCAGGGCTCCGCCGAGGTGGCCGGGCGTGGAGATGGTTCGCCCGGTCCGTCGCGGACCTCGGGATCCATCCGTCCTTGGTTGTCGTGCGGGGTTCACCATGTCTTGCGTCTGCGTTGTCGCTCGGGGGATTCCTTGCCGTTGCCCGACTGGAACACGAGCGCTTTCTCTTCGGCCTTCTGGTTGTCGAGCAACCGCGCCGCCTGGGCCGGGCTCATCTCACCGGGTTTGGCGGCCTCCTCGGCGGCTTCCTGGGCCTCGCCGTCCTCGCCTTCCTTCCCCGTCTCCTTGCCGGCCTGCTTCTGCGCCTGCTGCTTGTCCTTCTGGCCTTGCTCCGGTTTGCCGTCCTTCTTGGGGTCCGACTTGGCTTGCTCGGATTTCTTGTCCTCCTGCTCGCCCTTCTTCCCGGCCTGGTCTTTGTCCTGGTCGCCCTTGTTCGACTGGGCGTCCTTCTGTTTGTCCTGCGGATCCTTTTGTTTGTCGCCGGACTGCGGGTCCTGGGACTGCTGGTCCTTGCCCGGGTCGTCCTTCTTGTCCTTGTCCTTGTCCTTGTCGCCCTTCTGTTGCTGCTGCTGGGGTGGCGGCATCTGCTTCATCAGCTCCTCCACCCGCTGGCGCATGTAGGCGAGGTTCGACGCGGCGTTGGTGTCCTTCGGGTCGAGGCCGAGGGCCGAGCTGAAGTTCGTGAGCGATTGCTGCCAGGCCTGCAGCTTCGACTGCGGGTCCTTGGCCTGCTCGCCGATCAGGTAGCGCGCGTTGCCGAGATTGTAATACGCGCCCTGCTGGAGCTTGAGGTCGGGCGACGCGAGCGCGGATTCGAAGTGGGCCGCGGCGTTGGTGAAATCCCGCATCCGGTAGGCGGCGTCGCCGGCGTTGAAGCGATAGCGCGGGTCGTCCGGCCGTTCCTTCGCAAGTTTCTCGAACCCGGCGCGGGCACGGGCGAAATCTCCCTTTTCATAGGCGTCCAACGCCGACTCCGCGGAGGCCGCGCGCGCGCCGGCGGCGGATGCGCAGAGCATCGCCGACAACGCGGCGATGACGGGTCCGAGGCGTGCGGGACCGGCCCGGTGGCTGCCGGGTGTCGCGATGCCGTCCGACCGCCGGTCGCTGGAGGGTGTCATGTTCATCAGGCTTCGACCGTCCTTCCCGTCGGGGCCGTCGTCCTCCGCGGTTCGCGGGGACGGGGAGATTGCTCGGGCATCAGGACCTCGGCGATGAGCAGGAGGACCGCGATGCCGAGCGGCCACTGGAATCGCTCGGTCCATTGGCGGACCTTGCCGGATTTGAGGTCGGTCTTCGGCATCGGCGCGAGCCCCCGCTGGTAGAGGGTCTCGATCGTCTTGCGGTTCTGCAGCGGGAGATGGAACCCGCCGCCCGCGTCGGCGACCTGCCGCAGCATCTCCTCGTTGAGGCGCGATTTCACGGCGTTGCCGCTCTCGTCCTTGATGAAGACCGGGTTGCCGTACGGGTCGCGGGTCTTGAGCACGGCGCCGTTGGCGGTGCCGACGCCGAGGGTGAAGACGCGCGCGCCGTCCTTGGCCGCCTGGCGCGCGGCCTCGACCGCGCCGTCCTCCTGGTCCTCGCCGTCGGTGATGACGACGATGGCCTTCGCCCCGGCGCTGTCCTTGGTGAAGGCCGCCGCGGCCTCGCGGATGGCGTCGCCTAGCGCGGTCCCCTGGTCCGGGATGGTCTCGGTGTCGAGCGCGCGGACGCTCTGGCGGAAGGCCTCGTCGTCGAGCGCGAGCGGGACCTGGAGGAAGGCGCTTCCGGCGAAGGCGACGAGGCCGAGACGGTCGGTCTTGCTGAAGGCGAGCAGGTCGAACGCGGCGAGCTTGGCCTTGGCGAGACGGGTGGGCGCGACGTCGTCCGCCAGCATCGAGCGCGACACATCGAAGCACACGACGATGTCCAGTCCCGAGGCCGTGGTCTCCTCCTCGGTGTAGCCCCAGCGCGGTCGCGCCAGGCCGATGAGGATGGCGACCACCCCGGCCGCCAGCAGGACGCGCTTAACGACCTGGCGCCACGGCGAGACGCCGACGGTCAGCTGCGCGAGCAACCGCGCGCGGACGAACAACGCGACGGCGCGCTGCTTCTTCCGCCACGTCCACCACAGGAACGCGGCGGTCAGCGGACCGAGCAGGGCCGCGAGCCAGAGAAAATGGGGGGAGGCGAAGTTCATCGCGGATCAGATGCGGGACGCCGGGTCGCGACGCAGGGAGCGGTGGACGGAGTAGCGGAGGTGCATGGCTGGACGACTTGGATGACCATCGTTCCGGGTCCCGCGTTCACGGAAGTTTCCTCCATACGGTCTGGCCCAAGAGGAGCTCCAGCGCGAGCAAGGCCAAGGCGGGCACGACGAACCAGCCCATCAGCTCTTCGTAGTAGGCGTGCCGCTTCTGCTCCTGTTCGGATTTCTCCAGCTTGTCGATCTCGGCATAGACGCGCCGGAGCGTCTCCGTGCTGTCGGCGCGGTAGTATTTGCCGCCGGTCTTCTCCGCGATCTTCTTGAGGGTGTCCTCGTCGATGTCCACCGCCTGGCGCACGTACACCTTCCGGCCGAAGGCGTCGCGGGCCGGCATCGGCGCGAAGCCGCGGGTGCCGACCCCGATGGTGTAGACCTTCACG